>NZ_JBIUWN010000012.1:0-106283 GCF_044743485.1 Pseudomonas sp. NPDC087614
TTATGGAGATCGATTTACCAGGTTGAACTGGTGAAAGAAGGGCTTGCCTTACGGCAGGCCGTTACCGGCCCGCACACAAAAAATCTGACACTCCCCCTGGCGACCCTGCCAAGCTCGCCCAGGTTTCGCCCCGTCTATCTCGTCGCCCCCACGCTGGATGACGAACCCCCGCGCGTCGAGGCCTGCGAGTCGCTTTCAAACGCCCATGCCATGGCCGGTAATATCGCCAGCTCGGTGGGCGGCCCGGAGCGCAAACCGCTACTGGCGCTGCAACAGGTGATCATGCTGAACGAACTGTCGGTCAATCGGCTATTGGATAAACTCCGTTTGCCGTCATAGCGGCGAAGATGATGAGTGGGGCGCTTGCCCCGCTCATCGGGCATAAACCGTAATGTCTGATGCTGATTTATTGATCGGTTCTTGTCAGTTTGAACGTGCCGTCCGGCTTTAAGCGATACCCAGCGGATTTGAATGTTGCGGTGAAATTGCCGGTGACCGTGCCTGTTTTCCGATCCAGTCTGATCGTGAGCTCCGCATCATCGGCATCGACAGTTGCGAATCCGGTGAAACCCGGTGGGGCCGGTATCGAATGGATATGGGAAACATGCAACCCTTGGCCGTCATTCAGTTTGTAGGTGTACTCCATCAAGTCTTCGTCCAGGTAAGGCACGCTCAAAAGCAAGGCGAAATAGTTTTCCTCCTCCCCCGTCCCGGTCGAACCGCTAAACACCCAACTTTCTTTGCCGGTCGGCGGGAAGACGCTGTAGTGAAACGAGCTGTCTTGAGCGTAGATTGGGCCCGCGTTGAAACTCCAGTGAAAATCATGGGTGGCGGGCTGAACACTGTTTTGCTTCGGGATGAAAATGCACTTGGCGCTCATGATGAAATCCTTCTTGGGGAATGAACAAAGACCGGCGAAAACACCTGAGTGCCCATTGATGGTGATTTTATGGACGCGTGTCTACTGTAAAACCTGACAGCTGGACGACCACGCGTAAGTGTGGGCGCTGAGTACAAATGTCCAGGTCGCGAGATACACGGTCCAGGATCGTTTGACCAGACCCCCTTGGGGGAGAGGGTTGGGGTAGGTCTCACCACAATAAAAAACCCGGAAGCTTTCGCTGTCCGGGTTTTTTAATGAAGCAAGATCAAAAATCCGCAGCCTTCGGCAGCTCCAGAGATCGGTGTAGAGGCTGCTGCGATCTTTTGATTGTCAGCGGTTAAACCGCTCCACCAGCGAATACTGCGTATTGGCAGTCTTGGTCAGCTCTTCACTCAGCAGCGCCGAGTTATGCGCCTGTTCCGAGGTCTGATCCGCCAGTTCCGAGATATTGCTGATGTTGCGGCTGATTTCTTCAGCCACCGCACTTTGCTCTTCGGTCGCGGCGGCGATCTGCGTGGTCATGTCGGTGATGTTGGCCACCGCCTCGCTGATGCCCACCAGAGCCTGATCCGCTTCCAGCACCCGTGCCACGCCTTCTTCGGCCTGGCGATGCCCGGCTTCCATGGTCTGCACGGCGCTGCTGGCGGTCTGTTGCAATTTGGCGATCAGGGTGTGGATCTGCCCGGTGGATTCGCTGGTGCGTTGCGCCAGTTGGCGCACTTCGTCAGCCACGACGGCAAAACCACGGCCCATTTCGCCGGCACGGGCCGCTTCGATGGCGGCGTTGAGCGCCAGCAGGTTGGTCTGGTCGGCGATGCCTTTGATCACGTCGACCACGCCGCCGATTTCGTCGCTGTCCTTGGCCAGTTGGGTCACGGTCAGACCGGTTTCCCCGACGACAACGGACAGGCGCTGAATGGCTTCGCGGGTTTCACCGGCGATGTCACGACCGCGACCGGTCAGGCGATTGGCTTCCTGGGTAGCGTCGGCGGTGCGCTGCACATGGCTGGCCACTTCCTGCGTGGTCGCGGCCATCTGGTTGACGGCGGTGGCGACCTGTTCGGTTTCCACGCGCTGACGTTCCAGGCCGCTGGAGCTGTTGTGCGCCAAAGCGTCGGACTGCTTGGCCTGATCGGTCAGGTGTTCGGCGGTGTCCTGCAGTCGGGTCAGGCAGGTTTTCAGGCGTGCTTCCTGGCTGAGGATCGACATTTCCAGACGCGCTTGGGCGCCACGGCTGTCGGTGTACATCTGTGCGATCAATGGGTCGGAGGTGGTCTGCTCGGCCAGGCGCAACAGGCGTTTGAGCCCGCGTTGCTGCCATTGCAGGCCCATCAGGCCCAACGGCACCGACAAACCGGCCGCCAGGGCAAAGCCCCAGTGCGAGTTCAGGGTCGCGCCGATCACGAAGCTCAGTTGGCTGACCAGAATGAACGGCAGCCAGTCTTGCAGCACGGGTAGCCATTTATCGCTGGAAGGGATCGCCGACTTGCCCTGGTTGATGCGTTGGTAGAGCGCTTCGGCACGGCGGATCTGTTCGGCAGTGGGTTTGATCCGCACCGACTCGTAACCGATCACTTGACTGCCATCGAACACCGGCGTCACGTAGGCGTTAACCCAGTAGTGGTCGCCCGTCTTGCAGCGATTCTTGACAATGCCCATCCATGGCAAGCCTTGTTTCAGTGTGCCCCACATGTGCGAAAACACCGCCGCCGGCACGTCGGGGTGACGGACCAGGTTATGCGGCGCACGGATCAATTCTTCACGCGAAAACCCGCTGATCTCGACGAAAGCGTCGTTGCAGTAGGTGATCATGCCTTTGGCGTCGGTTGTGGAAATCAACCGTTGCTGAGCCGGAAAGGTCCGTTCGCGTTGTGTAATGGGCTGGTTGTTACGCATGTTTTTCAATCCGCAAGGCTTTGAAAGGTTGTCGGCGCTGTCAGCTTTTTATTGAAGTTTTTTTTCAGTTTTAAGTACGGCGTCGCAAAACGGCTCTTGCTTCAGCCAGCGAGCATCGGATAAGTGAACAAGCCGAAATGGAGCAGGTTCAGTCCGAAGTGTGTGGCGATCGCCGCACCGAGTCCGCCAAATCGGTAGGCCAGACCATAGCCGACACCTGCCAAACCCGCCAGCAACACCCATGTCCAGCCTGCGCCGATATGCGCCAGTGCAAACAGCGATGAAGCCACTAGCAGGGCAAGGTTTTCGCCATAAGGCAGGTGTTTGAAGTGTCGGCTCAGACCGCCCTGTATATAGCCACGAAACAACGCTTCCTCGACCAGTGTCACCAACAGAAGATTGTTCAACACCCACAGCCACGCCGGATCCGGCCATTTCGGCGCCCAGGCGATCACGCCGAGCAACATCGCGCCGCCCAAAGCCAGAATGACGCTCAAGGTCAGGGCCAAAACAGTGGCGTAGACCGTCAGGCGCAACGACCGCCGCGCGACAATCCACGGGCACACCAGCAACAGCCAGAAACCGATCAGCGGTTTGTCGAGATTGAGGTACATCGAAAACGGCACGGCGTTGTCGGTGAAGCGTTGCGGGGCGATGGCCCGGCCGTTATAGAAGCCGGGCAGCCAGTGCAGGGCCAGCGCCACGGCCAAAACAATGAACAGACCATGCCCCAGATAACGTCCGACCGGCACCTGCTGCTGGCGTACGGCGAAGCCTGCGAATAACAGAAGCGCGATCGAGATCAATGCCAGCCAGCCGAGTTGGCCGAGGCTCAGCGCCAATCCGTAGCCGAGGCCGAGCAGTGCCAGATAGAACCATGGCAGAGACTTCATGGAGGGTCCTTGTGCAGAGGGTGTGGAGGGGCTTTCTACACGGACGGGCGGCGGGGGACAAGTGAAGGTGAAGTGAGAAACCGGGACAGCACCAAAGCCATTGGCCAAACACAAATCCCAATGTGGGGCTTGCTCCCACCGGGGATTTGTATTCCACCGGGGGGCAGGGGGATTAGCGCAGGTTGAGTTTTGCCGCTGCGCGTTCGGTAATTTCTGTGCGCAGCTTCAACGATGGCGCGGCGAGCAGACGGGCCTGGTCGACAATTGCGCTCGGTGCGGTGTCAGGAGAGCCGGAGTTGAACGGCGGTGCGGGCGCGTATTCGAGTTGCAGTTGCACCCGTTGTGCCGTTTCGGCATCGACCAGTTCAGCCGCCAGCACCAGCGCAAAGTCGATCCCGGCCGTAATTCCGCCCCCGGTGAACAGATTGCCGTCACGCACCACCCGTTCCTTCACCGCAATCGCGCCCAAGGTTGGCAGCAACTCGTGGTACGCCCAGTGCGTGGTGGCGCGCTTGCCTTGCAGCAGACCGGCGGCGCCGAGTACCAGCGAACCGGTGCACACCGAGGTCACGTAACGCGCTTGGGCGGCCTGGCGTTGAATGAACGCTAGGGTCTGCTCGTCTTCCATCAATGGCCCGACGCCGCCACCGCCCGGCACACAGATCACATCCAGATCCGGGCAGTCTTCGAACGTCGTGGTCGGTTTGAGCAGCAGACCGGTGCTGGCGGTGATGGGCATCAGATCCTTCCAGATCAGGTGCACCTGCACATCCGGCAGCGAAGCGAGCACGTCATACGGGCCCGTCAGGTCGAGTTGCTGAACCTGCGGGAACAATAGAAAACCGATCTGCAACGTCATGGTGTTTTTCTCCATTGAAGGGGTGGACGGCTTCACTGTAGGCGCGTAGGTTCTGGCGTATACGCCAATTACCCCACGAATTACGCCAAATGCCCAAAGCCATTCACGTACTCGCGTTTGCCAACATGCAGATCCTCGACGTCACAGGGCCTTTGCAGGTATTCGCCTCGGCCAACGACATTGCCCGCCAGCGCGGTTTGCCGATTCCGTATGCGCCGACGGTGATTGCCCGCGAGGGCGGGGCGGTGATGTCGTCGGCAGGCTTGGCGATATTGGCCGAACCGCTACCGCAAGAGCCCAGCGACACGCTGATCATTGCGGGCGGCTGGGGCATTTATCCGGCGGCTGAAGATGTGGCGCTGGTGGATTGGGTGCGCGAACACGCGGCGAAATGTCGGCGCGTGGCTTCGGTGTGCACCGGGGCTTTCTTGCTCGCAGCCAGTGGCTGGCTCGACGGTCGTCGCGTCGTCACCCACTGGACCCGTTGCGAACAACTGGCGCAGCAGCACCCGAAACTGCAGGTCGAGGCCAATCCGATTTTCATCAACGACGGCCCGGTCTGGACCTCGGCCGGCGTCACCGCCGGCATCGATCTGGCACTGGCGATGGTCGAGCAAGACCTCGGTCGCGAGATTGCGCTGGACGTCGCCCGGCATCTGGTGGTGTTCCTCAAACGCCCGGGCGGGCAGTCACAGTTCAGCGTGACGCTTGCGTTGCAAAATCAGGGCAATCGCTTTGATGACTTGCATGCCTGGATCGCCGAGAACCTGACCTGCGATTTAGGCGTGCCGACCCTGGCCGAGCAGGCGGGCATGAGCGAGCGCAGCTTCGTGCGCCACTACCGCGCCGACACCGGCCAGACCCCGGCGCGGGCGATTGAGCTGATTCGCGTCGAAACGGCGAGGCGGTTACTCAGTGATACGGGCTTGCCGGTCAAACGCATCGCCGCCCACTGCGGGTTTGGCAGTGAAGAGACGCTGCGCCGCAGTTTTCTGCGGGCGATTGGCGTGACGCCGCAGGCTTATCGGGAGCGCTTTTCGGTCAGTGCTGCAAAAGATCCAGCACTGCCCTGAGCGTTGGCCCGGTCAGGCTTCAGCTTCCGCCACCTGATTGAAATACTTGCTCCGATCCGGGGTAAACGTGACCCGCATCTTTGTCCGCGAACAGGTCAGCGAGCGTTCTTCACTCAAGTGAATATCCAGGTCTTCCCCGCGCAACCCCTGCCACTGGGCGAGGTATTTGAGCGAGCCGTACTTCTCGCTTTTCTTCAAGCTACGGCTGACGCCGCCTTTCCAGCCGAGTACCGGCAATTCGTCGGCGAGGCACTGTTGGGCGAGTTCGGGGAAACGGATGGCGCGCTGGCGGCCGATTTCCCAGCATTTGATCAGGCCTTTGTCGTCGGCCTCCCACAGTTGAGTGCGGGTCAGGCCGGTGCGCAGGGGCGAGTCGATGGTGCGCTGGACGTGGTGGGTCATTCTGGTTCCTTGAATCGGGTTTTGTTGGACAGCTCCGCTGTGCCCGTTGCGGTGGATGGTAGGGGCGGATTAAACAGCTGGCAACAAGGTATTTCGGGGTGTAAGTGCAAGTTGCAGGGGGAGGATGGATCAAGGGCTGTTGAGTATTTGTAGTCCCTCGCCGCAGGGACAGGACTTTCCTGCATCAGTGGCGGGTTTTAGTCCTACAGCGAGGGTTATTTGAGTGAAATTTCCGACAGCCTCTGACGACATTACGGCTGCCAAGCATTCTTTTCTCCGCTCAAACGACGATCCAGAAAACTTGCCGCGCTGATCAACGCCAGGTGTGTCAGCGCCTGTGGCGTGTTGCCCAAGTGGCGTCCATGGGTGTCGAACTCCTCGGCATACAGCCCCAGCGGGTTGGCGTAGCGCAGCAACTGTTCGAATTGCAGGTGCGCTTTGTCCACTTGCCCGGCGCGCGCCAGGCATTCGACGTACCAGAATGAGCAGGCGGCGAACGCGCCTTCGGTGCCGGGCAGGCCATCAATGCCGTTGTCGTCGTTGCGATAGCGATAGACCATGCCTTCGCGCACCAGGCTTTTCTCGATGGCTTGCAGCGTTGCCAGCCAGCGCGGGTCCTTGGCACTGACGAAGCGCATCAACGGCATCAGCAGCATCGAGCCGTCCAGCGCGGTGCCGCCCTGGTACTGAACAAAATGCCCATGTTCTTCGTTCCAGAAGTTTTCCCAAATGTCGCTATAAACGGCCTGTCGGGTTTGATCCCATCGCGCAAATGGCGCGGGCAGCGAGCGTTTGTAAGCCAGGCGAATCGCGCGATCCAGCGCTACCCAGCACATCAGCCGTGAGTGCAGAAAATGATGCTGCTCACCGCGCATTTCCCAAATTCCTACATCTTTGTTCTGCCAAGTCTCACAGACGCGGTCGACTATTTGCCGGACATGATTCCAGCCCTCGTGAGAAATCGCATCGCCGTACTTGTTGACCAGGTACACCGCGTCCATCAACTCGCCAAAAATGTCGAGCTGGATTTGGTCGTAGGCTTCGTTGCCGATCCGCACGGGCTGGGCGCCGCCGTGACCTGACAGGTGAGTCAGCTCGGTTTCCGGCAACCGCTGGCGCCCGTCGATACCGTAAAGAATATTCAGTTTCATCGATTTGCCGTGGCCATCGCTGACCCGGCCACGCAGCCAGCGCATGTAGTCGTTGGCTTCCCCGACAAAGCCAAGACGCATGAACGCATATACGGTGAATGAGGCGTCGCGGATCCAGGTGTAGCGATAGTCCCAATTGCGCGACCCCCCCGGCGTTTCCGGCAGGCCGAACGTGGCGGCGGCGAGGATGGCGCCGTGTCTGCGTGAGGTCAGCAGCTTGAGTGCCAGCGCCGAGCGGTTGACCATCTCGCGCCAGCGTCCGCGATAGCTGGACTGGCTGATCCAGTCGCGCCAGTACTTCAGGGTGCGCGCCATGCACAGGTTGCCGGCCCCTTCGGCAAAGCGAGGATCCTGGCTCTCACCGAGCATGAATGAGGCTTGCTGATCCTGCTGCAAGGTGAACGTTGCGACAGCCGCGCCTGCGTCAATGTTCAGCGCCTGGTCGGCAGCCAGCCGCAGGGTTGGATAACCGCTGGCACTGAATAACACGTCTTGCCTGTCCATCCGGGCGCTCGTTTCGGCGCGGGCGTAGTCATGCTTGACGGCGCAGCGCATATGAAACGTCGCCTGACCGCTGGCCACCCGAACCCGCCGCATGAGTACCGGCATGTCATCTTCGTTGTCGCCGATGGGAAGCAGGTCGGTGACTTCGACCACCGCGTGCTCACTGAGCCAACGGGTCTGCAAGACGTTGGTGCCCGGCAGGTAAATCTGTTCGCGCCGTGCATCGGGCAAGTCCGGTGCCAGTTGAAAAATCCCTGCTTCAGGGGTATCCAGCAGCGAACAGAAAATCGACGGGCTGTCGAACTCCGGCCAGCAGAAAAAATCCACGCTGCCCTTGTCGTTGACCAGTGCCGCACTGCGCATGTCGCCGATGATGCCGTGGGCGTCGATCGGGCTTTGTCGTTCTTGATGATGTTCAGCCATTGCCGCGAAACTCCGGATAGAGGCTCATGCCGCCGTCGATGAACAGGGTCGTACCGACGATGTAGTCGGACGCGTCAGAGGCGAGGAAGACCAGGGCGTTGGCGACGTCTTCAGCTTCGCCGATACGTCCGTAGGGAATCAGCTCGAGCAGTTTTTCGCCGGCATCCCCTTCAGTGGCCGCGGTATTGATCGCCGTGCGAATCGCTCCCGGCGCAATGCCGTTGATGCGAATGCGCTGATGGCTGACTTCCTGAGCGAGGGTCTGCATCAACTGATCGACGCCTCCCTTGGAGGCCGCGTAGTTGACGTGCCCGGCCCATGGGATGCGCTGATGCACCGAACTCATGTGAATGATCTTGCCAGCGGCCCGGGAGACGCCTTCGCGAATACCTTGGCGCTGGAAAATCCGCAGCGCGGCGCGGGCGCAGAGGAACTGGCCGGTGAGGTTGACGCCGATCACCGTGTTCCAGTCGTCCAGCGACATATCCACGGCGGCGGCGTCTTTTTGCAGGCCGGAATTGGCCACCAGAATATCCAGTGAGCCAAAGGCTTCCAGGGTGTCAGTGAACATCCGTTCGACCTCATCCTCTTTTGACACATCGGCGCCAATGGCGAGGGCTTGACCACCGTCGGCGATGATCTGCCGGACCAGCGCTTGGGCGGGTTCGGCATGACGATTGTAGTTGATGACGACCGCAGCGCCGGCAGCGGCGAGGGCTTTGGCAGCCGCATGACCGATGCCGGAGCTGGCGCCGGTGATGAGTGCCACTTGATGGGCGAGGGAAATCTGCATGCGAAGTCGCGCCTGGATTGAGGGCTTATTTAGCTGACTGATGGCCGGCGGCCAGAGTTCATCGACGAACATGAAATAAACGATAGGAAGGCTTTCACACTCCACCAACAATTCCCCGCTTCCACGCTCATCAGCCTTTATGGCAACTTGGCCGCCCCTGATGAGGCTGCAACCGATGGCAAACCCTTACCGCGAATTGTTCAATGCCCCCGGCGCCCGAAATTTTGTGCTCGCGGGGATGATTGCGCGTATGCCGATTTCCATGACGGGCATCGGCGTGATCACCATGCTGTCGCAGTTGAAGGGCGGGTATGCGCTGGCGGGTGCGGTGGCGGCGACGTTTGCCTTGGCCACCGCGTTTTGTGCGCCGCAGGTGTCGCGGCTGGTCGATCGGTTTGGTCAGGGGCGCGTTTTGCCGCTGTCGGCATTGATCGGTGGCGGGGCGTTGTTGATGTTGTTGCTGTGTACGCGGTTGCAGGCGCCGACCTGGACGCTGTTCATCTTCGCCGCGTTGGCCGGTTGCATGCCGAGCATGTCGGCGATGGTGCGCGCGCGCTGGACGCAAATCTATCGCGGCCAGCCACAACTGCAGACCGCGTATGCGCTGGAGTCTGTGCTCGATGAAGTCTGCTTTATCGTCGGCCCGCCGCTGTCGGTGGGATTGTGCGTGGCGGTGTTTCCCGAAGCCGGGCCGCTGGCGGCGTTGTTGATGTTGGCGATCGGCGTAACGGCGTTCGTGGCCCAGCGCAGCACCGAGCCGGCGGTGCATCCCCACGCATCCCATCACCAAGGCTCGATCATTCGCTCGACGGACGTTCAATGGTTGCTGCTGTTGATGACCGCCATGGGCATCATCGTCGGCGTGATCGATGTGGTCAGCGTCGCGTTCGCCCAGCATCAAGGGCAGCCGGCCGCGGCGAGCATTGTGCTGTCGGTGTACGCCATCGGCTCGTGCCTGGCTGGGATCGCGTTTGGTGCGATGCGTTCGAAACTGCCGTTGCCGCGATTGTTTTTGTATGGCGGTATGGCGACGGCGGTGACAACCTTGCCGCTGCTGCTGGCGAGCAATATTTTCGGGTTGTCGGTGGCGGTGTTTATCGCCGGGCTATTCTTCTCGCCGACGCTGATTGTGGCGATGGCGTTGATTGAGCGTATTGTGCCGCCGGCCAAACTGACTGAAGGGCTGACCTGGCTGGTGACCGGTCTGAGCATCGGCGTCGCTGTCGGTGCTGCCGGGTCCGGGGCGCTGGTGGATGCCTTTGGCGCGCGTAGCGGTTTCTGGCTGGCGATTGCGGCCGGAGCGGTGGTGCTGGTTTCGGCGGTGCAGAGCTTCCGACATTTGAAATGAGCTCGTCCTTGTGGGCGCGGTCACCAACCGCGCCCCGAGTTGACCCAGAAGTTCACCGACAGCGACGTCGACACCGACACCACTTGATGGAACCAGCCCTCCGGCAAGAACAGCAGGTCCCCTGCCTCCAGCGTCACCCGCAGGAATGTCACATCCCGCGCCGCCGGGAAGCGTTCGTAGTCCGGCGCATCCGGGTTGAAGTCACAGCCATCCAGACCGCCCTTGGGCGCCGTCGACCAGGTGCCCAGCGCTTCACGGTGATGAGGCGCGGCGAGGGTGAACGTCTTCTGCCCCCAGACCTGAGCAAACAGATTGTCGGTGTCGTCGCGATGCAACGGCGTCAGCGTGCCTTTGGGGCCGATCCAGATTCGTGGCGGGATGAACAGCGTGGCATCGAAGTAGGGCGGGTATTGGATCTGCTGCATCAATTGCGTCGGCAGAATGTTGTTGCCCATGTACGCCGGCGGTTCACCGTCTGCACTTTTGGCCGCTGGCGTGTCCAGCGAGGCGATGAAGTCGGCCATCGATGTCGAACGGAAATCACGTTCGGTAGAGAAGGTTTTCTTCACGTAATCGCCATGGCGAGTGATGCCTTGCAGTTCGGCGAAATGCACCAGCGATTCTTCGCGGCTGAGTTTGAACAACGGCCAGTCGTGCAGCGCGTTGCTGATCACCACGGGAATACCGTTAGGCAAGTACTTGCTTTTGAATTCGCTGACCGACAACTCGTTGCGCGCGCGTCGCTCGATGCTGATCTGTGTCGGCAGGCTGGCGGTGAGTTTTTCACTGAAGCGCGGCGGGGTCGGATAGCGCTTGTTCATGTCGACCTTTTCCGTCACGGGGCCACCGTGCATCGCATGCTCGATGATCTGCGGCAGCAGCGTCGCCATGCCCATGTTGCCGCCGATCCTCAGGCGACCGCTGGCGAACAGTTCTTCGACGTTGGCCATGCCGCCCATGATCCCGAGAAAATCACACTCGGCGACTTCGATGGTCACATCGGGGCTGGCATGTCGGCCCGGCACAGTGCGGCTGCTGGCCTTGACCTCGGACCAGTAGGCCTGCTGCGGGCCAAACACGAATTGGAAAACGCCTTCGATGCCGACGGCACCGGCATTGGCGAACAACTTGCCCAGAATGCGCTGCAGGTCCACGGTGAATCCTCATTATTGGTTTTGGTCTGAACAGTTAACGAGCGCCTGTATGCAGGATTTACTGGCTGGCGACTAATTTGTTCAGGGCGCAATCCGTTTCTCACTACGGATAGTTTTTTTGAGGAGCGCATGGTGACCAAGCTGACCCTGCTGTGCCTGCCGTACTCCGGCGCCAGTGCCATGGTGTACAGCCGCTGGCGGCCGAAGATGCCGCAATGGCTGCACTTGCAACCTGTAGAGCTGCCGGGGCGCGGCGCACGTTTCGGTGAGCCATTGCACACCGACATGCGTGCACTGGCGAGGCAACTGGCTAAAGAGTTGTGCCCGACACTCAAGACGCCTTACGCGTTGTTCGGCCATAGCCTTGGCGCGTTGCTGGCCTGCGAAATGGCGCACGCCTTGCGTGCCCTCGGTTGCCCAGAACCGGTTGCACTGTTCGCCTCGGGCACGGCAGCGCCGACGATGCGCGCCGATTACGATCGCGGGTTTGCCGAGCCGAAAACCGACGCCGAGCTGATCGATCAATTGCGCACACTCAATGGCACCAGCGAAGAAGTGTTGGCCAACGCGGAGTTGATGAGCCTGACGCTGCCGATCCTGCGCGCGGACTTCCAGCTCTGCGGCAGATTCGAGCCGTTACGGCGACCACTGCTCAATTGCCCGGTGCATGTGTTCGGCGGCAAGGCTGACCGCGCCACCGCCGAGCAGTTGATCGGCTGGAGCAAGGAAACCCGTGGCAGCTTCTCGGTGGACATGCTCGCCGGTGGGCACTTTTTCATTCATGAACATGAGGCCAGGGTGCTGAAGGTGATCAAGGATCAACTCGACCTGCATCATCGCCGGCATGCCAGCGCCGCAACCGCATGATCACGGCAATACCTGCGGGGGCGGGCTTGCTCGCGAATGCGGTGTTTCGGTTGATGTATTGCTGACTGATAAGCGCATTCGCGAGCAAGCCCCTCCCACATTTGATTTGTATTAACTGAAAAATCCCCGTTCTGCTTCCCGCCTGACAGTTGTTCTCATTCGCTAATTTTTCCGGTCTGCATTCGTTTTATAGGGACGACGTGCCTTTGTGCTGCCTGCCTACTGATCCGGATGCTGAGAAATGAATGCTGAAGACTCCTTGAAACTTGCTCGCCGGTTTATCGGACTGCCGCTGGAAAAGCGCCAGATGTTCCTTGCGGCTTTGCAAAAGGAGGGCGTGGATTTCGCCCGGTTTCCGATCCCCGCCGGCATCGAGGCCGAGGATCGTCAGGCGTTGTCCTACGCGCAGCGGCGCATGTGGTTTCTCTGGCAACTCGATCCGCAAAGTGGCGCCTACAACTTGCCGGGCGCAGTGCGTCTGAGTGGGCGCTTGAATGTGGCGGCGCTGGAGCAAGCCTTCGCCTGTCTGGTGGAGCGTCACGAAACCCTGCGCACGGTGTTCCAGCGCCAGGCCGATGACCGCCTGCTGCAAGTGCCGGCCAGCGCACCGCTGGTGATTGCCCGTGAAGATTTCAGCGCTCTGCCGCAGGCCGAACGCGAGCAGGCTGTGGTTCACGCCGCCGAGCAACAATCGGTGCTGCCGTTCGATCTGGCAGTCGGCCCGCTGCTGCGGGTCAATGTGCTCAAACTCGCGGAGCAGGAACACGTCCTGTTGCTGACCTTGCACCACATCGTCTCCGATGGCTGGTCGATGAACGTGCTGATTGATGAATTCATCCGCTGCTACGACGCGTTCGATGGCGATCAGCCGCCGCTACTGGCGCCGCTGCCGATTCAGTACAGCGACTATGCCCTGTGGCAACGGCGCTGGCTGGAGGCGGGCGAGCAGGCACGCCAACTCGACTACTGGCAGGCGCAACTGGGCGACGAACATCCGGTACTGGAATTGCCGCTGGATCATTCGCGCCCGACGGTGCCGAGCTATCGCGGTACCCGCTACGAATTTGCCGTCGACGCTCAGTTGGCCGAGCAACTGCGCAACACCGCGCAGCAGCATCAGGTCACCTTGTTCATGTTTTTGCTCGGCGCCTTTAACGCGCTGCTGCACCGGTATACCGGTCAGACGGATATCCGTGTCGGCGTACCGATTGCCAACCGCAACCGTGGGGACATCGAAGGGCTGATCGGCTTCTTCGTCAACACCCAGGTGCTGCGCACGCAACTGGACGGCCAGACCCGCGTCGATGATCTGCTGCGCGCGATCAAGGAAACCGCGCTCGGCGCCCAGGCTCATCAGGATCTGCCGTTCGAGCAACTGGTCGAAGCGCTGAAACTGGAACGCAGCCTCAGCCACACGCCACTGTTCCAGGTGATGTACAACCACCAGCCGCAAGTGGCCGACGTCGCCGCGCTGAGCACCGCGTCGGGTCTGGCGCTGAGCAGTCTCGACTGGCAGAGTCGTACCACGCAGTTCGACCTGACCCTGGATACCTGCGAGAAGGGTGGCAAGCTGCACGCCGCATTGACCTACGCCAGCGACCTGTTCGACGCCGCGACCATCGCACGCATGGCTCGTCACTGGCTGCGCTTGCTGGCAGCGATGGTCGCTGATCCGTCGCAGCGGGTTGGCGAGTTGCCACTGCTGGAGGTCGATGAACATCACGCGCTGGTGCACGCCTGGAACGATACGCCGGCGCTTTACCCGACCGAGCAGTCGATTCATCAACTGATCGAAGCGCAGGTTGCCCGTACGCCGAATGCGCCAGCGCTGGTGTTTGGTGAGCAGACCTTGAGCTACGTCGAGCTGGATGCCCGGGCCAATCAACTGGCGCAGCTGCTGCGTGAGCAAGGCGTACAGGCCGACAGTCTGGTCGGCATCTGCGCCCAGCGCTCTCTGGAGATGGTCGTCGGCCTGCTGGCCATCCTCAAGGCGGGTGGCGCCTATGTGCCGCTGGACCCGGAGTATCCGCAGGAACGTCTGGCCTACATGATCGAGGACAGCGCCATCACCTTGCTGTTGACCCAAGCGGCGCTGCTGACATCCCTGCCGACTGACGGCGTCAAGGTCATTGCGCTGGATCAGCCGGGCCTGCTCGACGGCTACAGTGAAAGCCGTGCGGATGTACCGGTTGATCCGTTGAATCTTGCGTACGTGATTTACACCTCCGGTTCCACCGGCAAGCCCAAGGGGGCCGGCAACAGTCATGCCGCGCTGGTCAACCGCTTGTGCTGGATGCAGGAAGCTTACGCTCTGGACGCCAGTGATTCGGTGCTGCAGAAAACCCCTTTCAGCTTCGACGTATCGGTCTGGGAGTTCTTCTGGCCGCTGCTCAGCGGTGCGCGTCTGGTCGTCGCTGCGCCTGGGGCGCACCGTGATCCGCGGCAGATGATCGACACCATTAACCGCCACCGCATTACTACGCTGCATTTTGTGCCATCGATGTTGCAGGCGTTTATTCACGAGCCGGGCGTCGAAACGTGCGCCGGCCTCAAACGCATCGTGTGCAGCGGTGAAGCATTACCACTGGATGCGCAACTGCAAGTCTTCGCCAAACTGCCGAATGCCGGCCTCTACAACCTCTACGGTCCGACGGAGGCGGCCATCGACGTCACCCACTGGACGTGCGTCGACGAAGGCGCCGACAGCGTGCCGATCGGTCGTCCGATCGCCAACCTGCGCACCCATGTGCTCGACGCCGAACTGTCGCCGGTGCCAAGTGGCGTGGCCGGCGAACTGTACCTGGGCGGAGCGGGGCTGGCGCGCAGCTATCACCAGCGTCCGGCACTGACCGCCGAACGTTTTGTGCCGTGCCCGTTCCATGAGGGCGCGCGCCTGTACCGTACCGGTGACCGTGTGCGTCAGCGAACTGACGGCGTGATCGAGTACCTGGGTCGTCTCGACCATCAGGTGAAACTGCGCGGTTTGCGCATTGAACTCGGTGAAATCGAAACCCGCCTGATGCAGCACTCGCGGGTGCGTGAGGCCGTGGTGCTGGTGCAGGGCGGCAAGCATCTGGTGGCTTATCTGGTGCTGGAAAATACTCAGCCGCACGAGCAATGGCAGCAGGACGTCAAGGCCTGGCTGCTCGGCAGTCTGCCGGAATTCATGGTGCCGACCTACCTGATGACCCTGGCCACACTGCCGGTCACCGCCAACGGCAAACTGGATCGCAAGGCTCTGCCGCAACCTGACGCCGCGCCGCAGCAAGCCTTCGTTGCGCCGCAGGACACGATGCAAAAAGCCCTGGCGGCGATCTGGGCCGACGTGCTCGGTCTTGAGCGCGTCGGCCTCGAAGACAACTTCTTCGAGCTGGGCGGCGACTCGATCATCTCCATTCAAGTGGTCAGCCGGGCGCGACAGGTCGGGATTCGCGTCAGTGCGCGTGATCTGTTCCAGTACCAGACCGTGCGCAGCCTCGCACGGGTCGCCACGCTGGACAGCCAGACGTCGGTGGATCAAGGGCCAGTGACCGGCGACGCCGTACTCGGGCCGATCCAGCAACACTTCTTCAGCCATGCGATGCCGGTGCGTGAGCACTGGAACCAGTCGCTGCTGCTGACCCCGCGCGCCACTTTGAACGCTCAGTGGCTCGATACCGCGCTGGCGCACGTCATCAACCACCACGATGCCCTGCGCCTGCGCTTCGTCGAAAACGCCGAAGGCTGGCAGCAAAGCCACGGCCCACGGGTTGAAAACGCTGGGCTGTGGCAGCGCGACGCCGACTCTGTCGAGCAGTTGAACGCCTTATGCAACGAGGCCCAGCGCAGTCTTGATCTGCGCAACGGCCCGCTGGTGCGCGCGTTGCTGGTCACGCTGGCCGATGGCAGCCAGCGTCTGGCGCTGATCATTCATCACTTGGTGGTGGATGGGGTTTCCTGGCGAGTGCTGCTGGAAGATGTGCAGCAGGCCTATGAGCAACTGGCGGCGGGCGGCGGCATTCAATTGCCGGCAAAAACCACAGCCTTCCAGAGCTGGACAGCACGCCTCGAAAGCGCAGCGTCGCGTTTCGACGACCAACTGAGCTATTGGAAAGCCCAGCATCAGGATGCCCGGGATCTGCCGTGCGAGCGTCCGGATGGCAGCCTGCAGAACCGGCATGGCGAGAAAATCCAATGGCGCCTCGACGCCGAGCGCACCCGTCAACTGTTGCAACAGGCGCCGGCAGCGTATCGCACGCAGGTCAACGATCTGCTGCTCACGGCACTGGCGCGCACCATCAGCCGCTGGAGCGAGCAACCGGGCACGCTGATCGAGATGGAGGGGCATGGTCGCGAAGATCTGTTCGATGACATCGACCTGAGTCGCACTGTGGGCTGGTTCACCAGCCTGTTCGCGGTAAATCTGATTGCCGACGACGATCTCGACGGTTCGATCAAGTCGATCAAGGAGCAACTGCGCGCGGTGCCGGACAAAGGTCTGGGCTATGGCGTGCTGCGTTATCTCGCGGCGCCGTCGGTATGCGCCGAATTTGAGTCGCTGGCGCCGCCGCGCATTACCTTCAACTATCTCGGCCAGTTCGACCGCCAGTTCGACGAGGCGGCGCTGTTCGTACCGTGCGCTGAAAACAGCGGTGTCGCGCAGGATCCAGAGGCGCCGCTGGCCAACTGGCTGGCCGTGGAAAGTCAGGTGTATGGCGGCGAACTGTCGATGAGTTGGGGGTTCAGCCGCGAGATGTTCGACGGCGCAACCGTACAGAAACTGGTGGATCAATACGCCGTCGAGTTGCACGCGCTGATCGAACATTGCTGCACCCTGCAAACCGCGCAAGCGACGCCGTCGGACTTCCCGCTGGCGCAGGTCACGCAGGCGCAACTCGATGCACTGCCGGTGCCGGCCGGTCAGCTCGATGACCTTTATCCACTGTCGCCGATGCAGCAGGGTTTGCTGTTCCACACCCTCTACGAGCAAGCGGGGGGTGAGTACATCAACCAGTTGCGCGTCGATGTGCAAGGCATTGATCCCGAGCGTTTCCGCGCCGCGTGGCAGGCCACGGTCGATGCGCAGGACATTCTGCGCAGCGGTTTCGTCTGGCAGGGCGAACTGACGCAACCGGTGCAGATCGTGCACAAGCAGGTGCAATTGCCGTTCACCACTCTGGATTGGCGCAGCCGCGACGATCAACCAGCCGCTCTTGCAGCGTTGGCCGATGCCGAACGTCAGCAAGGCTTTGATCTGACCTGCGCGCCATTGCTGCGACTGGTGCTGGTGCAGACCGGCGCCGAGCAATGGCACCTGATTTACACCCATCACCACATCCTGATGGACGGCTGGAGCAACTCGCAGTTGCTTGGCGAAGTCTTGCAGCGTTACGGCGGCCGGACGCCGGTAAGCGGCGGTGGACGTTATCGCGATTACATTGCCTGGCTGCAACGGCAGAACAGTCAACTCAGTCAGGACTTCTGGAGCGAACAACTCGCTGCGCTGCAAGAGCCGACCCGACTGGCCCGCGCCGCCACCGGCGGGGAAAACCTCAGCGGTCACGGCGATCATTACTTGACGCTGGACGTGTCACGCACCCAGGCACTGGAAGCGTTTGCCCGTCAGCAGAAAGTCACCGTCAACACCTTGGTGCAAGCGGCTTGGCTGCTGTTGCTGCAACGCTACACCGGTCACGAAGCGGTGTCGTTCGGCGCGACCGTGGCCGGGCGTCCGGCGGATCTGCCGGGCATCGAGCAGCAGGTCGGTCTGTTCATCAACACCTTGCCGGTGATCGGTGCGCCGCGTCCGGACCAAACCGTCGGCCAATGGCTGCAAGCGGTGCAGGCGCAGAACCTCAGCCTGCGCGACTTCGAACACACGCCGCTGGCGGACATCCAGCGCTGGGCCGGGCAGGGTGGCGAAGCGCTGTTCGACAACATCCTGGTGTTCGAAAACTACCCGATTGCCCAGGCCCTGAGTCAGGCCGGGCAAGGGCTGGTGTTCGGTGGCGTGGGCAATCTGGAGCAAACGCACTATGCGCTCAGCGTAGCGGTCACGCTCGGCGAGCAACTGGCGTTGCATTACAGCTTCGACCGTGGCCAGTTCGCCGGCGATGTCATCGCCGGCATCAGTGCGCACCTGCTGCAACTGCTTGAGCAGTTTGCCGTGTCGGCTGAACGCAACCTCGGCGAAATCGGCCTGGCCAGCGCTGAAGAGCAGGCGCGCCAGCAAGCCGAAAACCATCCGCAACCGTACCCGGTGGACATCGGCGTGCATCAGCGTATTGCCGCGCTGGCCGGCGAAAGTCCGCAACGCACGGCGGTGATCTTCAACGGTCAGCGCTTCAGCTATGGCGAAATCGATCAGCGCGCCAACCAATTGGCCTACGCGTTGATCGCCCGTGGCGTCGGTGCGGAAACCCGCGTCGGTGTGGCCCTGCCGCGCAGTGAGGCGGTGATCGTCGCGTTGCTGGCGGTGCTCAAGGCTGGCGGCGCATACGTGCCGCTGGACACCAGCTATCCGCGTGAACGTCTGGCCTACCTGATCGAGGATTCGGGGCTCGCGCTGTTGATCAGCGACTCGTCGGTGTCGGCGCAATTGCCTGTGGCCGAATCGGTGCCGCTGCTTGAACTCGATCGCCTCGACTTGCGCGAATGGCCGATCACCGCGCCGCCCGTGCAACTCGATCCGCATAACCTCGCGTATGTGATTTACACCTCCGGCTCCACGGGTAACCCCAAAGGCGTCAGCGTCGCTCACGGCCCCTTGGCGATGCATTGCCAGGCCATCGGTCAGCGTTATGAAATGCGCGACAGCGATTGCGAATTCCACTTCATGTCGTTCGCCTTCGACGGCGCCCATGAGCGCTGGCTGACCAGCCTCACCCACGGCGCCTCGTTGCTGATCCGCGACGACAGCCTGTGGACACCGGAGCAGACCTACAACGCCATGATTGAGCATGGCGTGACCGTGGTCGCGTTCCCGCCGGTGTACCTGCAACAACTGGCCGAACACGCAGAGCGTGTGGGCAATCCGCCCAGAGTGCGCATCTATTGCTTTGGCGGCGACGCGGTACCCAACGCCAGTTTCGAGCGGGTCAAACGGGCGCTCGATCCGGACTTCATCATCAACGGCTACGGCCCGACCGAAACCGTGGTCACGCCGTTGATCTGGAAGGCCGGTCGCGATGTGCCGAGCGGCGCCGCTTACGCGCCAATCGGCAGCCGCATCGGTGACCGTAGTGCCTACGTGCTCGACGCCGATCTGAACCTGTTGCCGCAAGGTATGGCTGGTGAGCTGTATCTGGGTGGCACGGGGCTGGCCCGGGGGTATCTGAATCGTCCGGGGCTGACTGCCGAGCGTTTTGTCGCTGATCCGTTCAGCCGCACTGGCGGCTTGCTTTATCGCACCGGCGACCTCGTTCGCCAGCGCGCCGATGGCACATTCGACTATCTGGATCGCATCGACAATCAGGTGAAGATCCGCGGTTTTCGCATTGAACTCGGCGAAGTCGAAGCCGCCCTGCAAGCGCTCGACGGCGTGCGTGAAGCCGTGGTCGTGGCCCAGGAAGGCAGTGCCGGCAGCGGCAAGCGTCTGGTCGCCTATGTGGTGGGTGATTCTGCCCGCGCCGACTTCACCGAAGAGCTGCGTGCGCAGCTCAAGGCAACCCTGCCGGGCCATATGGTGCCGGCGTATGTGTTGCGTCTGGAACGCATGCCGCTGACGCCGAACGGCAAACTCGACCGCAAGAACCTGCCGAAACCGGATGTCAGCCAACTGCAACAGACCTATGTCGCTGCGCAGAACGCGCTGGAGCAACAATTGGCGACGATCTGGCAAGACGTGCTCAAGCTTGAGCAGGCCGGTATCAGCGACAACTTCTTTGAGCTGGGCGGCGACTCGATCATTTCCATTCAAGTGGTCAGCCGTGCGCGGCAGGCGGGTATCCGCTTCACGCCCAAAGACCTGTTCGAGCACCAGACCATTCAGGCGTTGGCCGTTGTCGCGCAGACGGGCGAAGCGCTGCAAATGATCGATCAGCAACCGGTCACGGGCAGCACGGCACTGTTGCCGATTCATCAGGAATTCTTCGCTCAGGCGATTCCTGATCGTCATCACTGGAACCAGTCGGTGATGCTCAAACCGAGTCAGGCGCTCGATGGCTACTTGCTTGAGCAAGCGCTGGATGCGTTGGTGCTGCACCACGACAGCCTGCGCCTGGAATTTGTCGAGCAGGCGGATGGCTGGTCGGCGCAATATCGCGACGTTGTGACCCAGGCGGGTGAAACGATCCTCTGGCAAGTCGCGGTTGCCGACCTCGCAGCCCTTGAGGCATTGGGCGACAAGGCCCAGCGCAGCCTGCAACTGAGCGGTGGCTCGCTGATTCGCGCGGTGCTGGCGAACCTGGCCGATGGCAGTCAACGCCTGCTGCTGATCGTCCATCATCTGGTGGTCGATGGCGTGTCGTGGCGGATTCTGTTTGAAGATCTGCAAAACGCTTACCGGCAGATCGCTACGGGCAATGCCGTGCAGTTGCCGGCCAAGACCCATGCGGTCAAAGCTTGGGCGCAGGCCTTGCAGGAATACGCCGCCACGCCTGCGCTGCAGTCTGAACTGGGCTTCTGGCAGCAACAGTTGCAAGGTGCATCGGCGACGTTGCCTTTCGACCGTCCCGACGGTGGGCAGCAACACGATCAGGCGCTGACCATTCGCAGCAAACTGGACCAGACCCTGACCCGTCAGCTGTTGCAGGATGCGCCGGCGGCTTATCGCACGCAGGTCAACGATCTGCTGCTGACGGCTCTGGCGCGGGTGATGGTGCGCTGGACCGGTGCCGACCATGCGCTGGTATTGCTCGAAGGTCACGGTCGCGAAGACCTGTTCGACAGCGTCGACCTGACGCGCACTGTCGGCTGGTTCACCAGTGTGTTCCCGGCGCGCCTTTCGCCGGTTGCCGAACCGGGCGCATCGCTCAAGCAGGTCAAGGAACAACTGCGGGCGATTCCGCACAAAGGCATCGGCTTCGGCGCGCTCGCGCATCTGGGCGATGAGCAGGCTCGCCAAGCCCTGCAAGCCTTGCCGACACCACGCCTGACCTTCAACTATCTGGGCCAGTTCGACGGCAGTTTCGATGCCGCCGCCGAAGCCCTGTTCGTGCCGACCAGCGAGTCCGGCGGTGCCGAAGTCAATCTGCAAGGCCCGTTGGGCAACCCGCTGGCGCTGAACGGCAAAGTCTTTGGCGGCGAACTGGATCTGAGCTGGACCTACAGCGGCGCGATGTTCGACGCGGCGACCATCCAGCGTCTGGCCGATGACTACGTGCAGGAATTGACTGTGCTGATCGGCCATTGCTGCGACAACGCCAACCGTGGCGTGACACCGTCGGACTTCCCGCTGGCGCAACTGTCGCAGGCGCAACTCGATGCGCTGGTGCTCGAACCGCAAAGCATCGATGACATCTACCCGCTGTCGCCGATGCAGCAGGGCATGCTGTTCCATACGTTGCTCGAACATGGCAACGGCGACTACATCAACCAGATGCGCCTGGACGTCGACGGCGTCGATCCACAACGCTTCCAGGCGGCGTGGCAAGCGGTGGTGGATGCCCATGACATTCTGCGCACCGGGTTTTTCTGGCAGGGCGATCTGCCGCAACCGGTGCAAGTGGTGCAGCGCCAGGTTGAAGTGCCGTTCAGCGTGCTCGACTGGCACGACAAAGCCGGGCTGGACGCGGCGCTGCAAACCCTCGCCGACGAAGAGCGCGCACAGGGGCTGGATTTGACCTGTGCGCCGCTGCTGCGCCTGGTGCTGGTGCGCACCGCGACGGATCGTCATCACCTGATTTACACCAACCACCACATCCTGATGGACGGCTGGAGCAGCGCGCAGTTGCTCGGCGAAGTGTTGCAGCACTACAGCGGCGAAACGGTCGCACGTCCGGCAGGGCGCTATCGCGATTACATCGGCTGGCTGCAACGCCAGGATGCGGCGGCGGCCGAGGCCTACTGGCTGGCGACGCTGCACAACCTGCAAGAGCCAACGCGTCTGGCCAATGCCATCGCGCGGCCGCATGACGGTTTGCCGAGCGTCGGCTATGGCGATCATTACCAAGTGCTGGACGCGGATCTGACTCGGCGTCTGGGGGAATTTGCCCGGGCTACGAAAGTCACGGTCAACACCGTGGTGCAAGGCGCCTGGATGTTGCTGTTGCAGCGCTATACCGGCAAAGACTGTGTTGCGTTCGGCGCCACCGTCGCCGGGCGTCCGGCGGATTTGCCGGGTGCCGAAGCGCAGATCGGTCTGTTCATCAATACCTTGCCGGTGGTTGCTGCGCCGCAGGCGCAGCAGAGTCTGGTCCGTTGGCTGCAAGGCGTGCAGGCGCAGAACCTGGCGTCGCGCGAGTTCGAACACACGCCACTGGCCGATATTCAGCGTTGGGCCGGGCAGGGCGGTGATGCGCTGTTCGACAGCCTGATGGTGTTCGAGAACTACCCGATTGCCGACGCGCTGGAACGTGGCGCGCCGCAAGGTTTGCGTTTCGGCGCGGTGGCCAATCAGGAGCAGACCAACTATCCGCTGACCCTGCTGGTAAACATGAGCACGCAACTGACGGTGCATTTGAGCTATCAGCGCGACAGCTTTGCGGCGGCCAACGTGGCGCAGTTGGGCGCGCATTTGCAGCGTCTGCTGAGCCAGATGACTGAGTCGGGCGAGCAGTCGCTCAGTGAGTTGAACCTGATCGAAAGCGTCCCGAGCGTCGCTGCCGATTTCGCCACCGAGCTGTGCATTCATCAGGGCATCGCTCGTCAAGTCGTAGCGACGCCTGATGTGCTGGCGGTGACCTTTGGCAGCACGCAACTGACTTACGCCGAACTCGACGCGCAAGCCAACCGCTTGGCGCACAAACTGATCGAGCTCGGTGTTGGCCCGGAAGTGCGCGTGGGCGTGGCGATGCCGCGTTCCGAGCAGTTGCTCATTGCCTTGCTGGCGGTGCTGAAGGCCGGTGGCGCGTATGTGCCGCTGGACCCGGATTACCCGGCGGATCGTGTCGCGTACATGATCGAGGACAGCCGCGCGCGGGTGCTGCTGACCGAGCAAGCCGTCGCCGCGACCCTGACGGTGCCTGGCGAAACGCAAGTGTTGCTGCTGGATCAGGTGTCGCTGAATAGCTATTCAGATGTCGCGCCTCAAACATCGGTCGTTCCAGACAACCTTGCCTACGTGATCTACACCTCGGGCTCCACCGGCAAACCCAAAGGCGTGGCGATTGCCCATCGCAACGTCATGGCGTTGATCGACTGGTCGGCCAAGGTCTACAGCCGCGACGATATCCAAGGCGTACTGGCCTCGACCTCGGTGTGCTTCGACCTGTCGGTGTGGGAGCTGTTTGTCACCCTGGCCAACGGCGGCTCGCTGATCATCGCCCGTAATGCCCTTGAGCTGCCGCAACTGGCGGCCCGCGATCAGGTGCGCCTGATCAACACTGTGCCGTCAGCCATTGCTGCATTGCAGCGCGCCGGGCAGATTCCGCCAAGCGTGCGGATCATCAATCTGGCCGGTGAACCGCTCAAGCAAGGGCTGGTTGACGCGTTGTATCAACAGTCGACGGTCGAGCATGTCTACGACCTCTACGGCCCGTCGGAAGACACCACCTATTCGACCTGGACTCGGCGCAGTGCCGGTGGTCAGGCGCGTATCGGCCGTGCCCTCGACCACGGCGCCAGTCACGTGCTCGACGCTGATTTGCACGCTGTCCCGCAAGGGGTTTCGGCTGAGCTGTACCTGTCGGGCGCCGGCATCACGCGCGGCTATCTGGGGCGTGCGGCGATGACCGCTGAACGCTTCGTACCCAACCCGCTCGCCGACAATGGCGAGCGGATGTACCGCACCGGCGACCTGATCCGCGAGCGTGAAGCGGGCGAACTGGAGTACATGGGCCGCATCGACCATCAGGTGAAGATTCGTGGATTGCGCATCGAGTTGGGGGAGATCGAGGCGCGATTGCTCGCCCAACCGGCCGTCACCGAAGCGGCGGTGCTGGCCGTCGAAGGTGAGGCTGGCGCGCAACTGGTGGCCTATGTGGTCGCCCCGCCACTGGATCTGTGCGACGGCCAAGCGCAGCGGCTCCTGCGCGACGGACTAAAGACTGGCCTCAAGTCTTCGTTACCTGACTACATGATTCCCGCGCACCTGCTGTTCCTTGAGCAGTTGCCACTGACCCCCAACGGCAAACTCGACCGCAAGGCCTTGCCAGCGGTCGATGCCAGCCAGATGCAGGCCGCCTATGTCGCGCCGCACAGTGAGCTTGAGCAGCGGGTCGCGGCGATCTGGCAGCAAGTGCTCGACGTGCAACGCATCGGCCTGAACGATCACTTCTTCGAACTGGGCGGGCACTCGCTGCTGGCGGTCAACGTGGTGTCGCGCATGGCCCTCGAACTGGGCCTGACGCTGACCCCGCAACTGTTATTCCAGCACCCCGTCCTGAGCGACTTTGTCGCTCACCTCGATACAGGAGGCGGGGCAATCAACGAACAGAAACTGAGCAAGCTGGAAGCCCTGCTTGACGATATGGAGGAAGTCTGATGGACAAGAGTGTTGCTTTGAGGGTAGCCAAGCGCTTTATCACTCTGCCGCTGGACAAACGTAAGCTGTACCTGGAAAAGATGCTCGAAGAGGGCGTCTCTGCGGCCAACCTGCCGATCCCGGAGACACGTTCCGGGTTTGCGGCGATTCCTCTGTCGTATGCCCAGGAACGTCAATTGTTCCTCTGGCAAATGGACCCGCACAGCACCGCGTATCACATCCCCAGCGCCCTGCGCCTCAAGGGGCGGCTGGATGTTGCGGCGCTGGAACGCAGCTTCAATGCCGTGGCCGCGCGTCACGAAAGTTTGCGCACGACCTTCGCCGAGCAGGGCGAAACCTTCTGCCAGGTGATTCATCCGCAACTGCCGCTGAACATCAGTCTGGTTCCGCTGCCCGAAGGTCTTGATGCCGCCGGTGAAGAGGCTGCGATCAAGGCGTTCGTCGAAAGCGAAACCGCACGCCCGTTCAACCTGCAACAGGGCCCGCTGCTGCGCGTGGCGCTGCTGAAAGTGGCGCAGGACGATCATGTGCTGGTGCTGATCCAGCACCACATCATCTCCGATGGCTGGTCGATCAAAGTGCTGGTCAATGAGCTGATCCAGCATTACGCCGCCGACACCCGCGGGCAGCCCTTGACGCTGCCGGCGCTGGACGTGCAATACGCCGACTACGCGATCTGGCAGCGTCACTGGCTGGAAGCGGGCGAGCGTGAGCGGCAACTGGCTTATTGGATCAAGACGCTGGACGGCGAGCAGCCGGTGTTGGAGTTGCCCATCGATTTCCCCCGCCCGGCGGTGCAAAGCCTGCGCGGTGCGCGCCTTGAGCTGGACTTGCCGGCGGATCTCGGCGACGCCCTGAAACAACTGGCCCAGCGCGAAGGTGCGAGCCTGTTCATGGTGTTGCTGGCGTCGTTCCAGGCCTTGCTGCATCGCTACAGCGGCCAGGCGCAGATTCGCGTCGGTGTGCCTGCGGCCAACCGTAACCGCGTCGAGACGGAGGGCCTGATCGGCTTTTTCGTCAACACTCAGGTATTGAATGCCGAGGTGAACGGGCAACTACCGTTCAACCGCTTGCTGGTGCAGGTCAAGCAAGCGGCGATGGATGCTCAGGCGCATCAGGATCTACCGTTCGAGCAATTGATCGAAGCGCTGCAACCGGAGCGCAGCCTGAGCCATAGCCCGGTGTTCCAGGTGATGTTCAACCACCAGCCCCGCCGTGATCAGCAGCGTGGCGCGGTGCAACTGCCGCAGTTGAGTGTCGAGGATGTGCAGTGGGAAGGGCGCACCGCGCAGTTCGACCTGACCCTCAATACTTATGAATCCAGCGACGGTTTCGCCGCCGAGCTGACCTACGCCACTGACCTGTTCAAGCCTGAGACCGTCGAGCGCATTGCTCGTCACTGGCAGAACCTGCTGCGTGGCATCGTGGCCGCTCCGACCTGCCGCGTCGGCGAATTGCCGTTGTTGGACAGTACCGAACGCGATGTGCTGTTGCAGGACTGGGTACGCGTGGCCGATCACACCACGCAGGGCGGTTGCGTGCAGCAGGTGTTCGCGTTGCAGGCGCAACAAACCCCGCAAGCGACCGCGCTGATCATCGGCGCAGACGTGCTGAGCTATGGCGAACTGGATGCCCGGGCCAATCAACTGGCACACAAACTGATCGAGGCCGGGGTTGGCCCGGATCAACGGGTCGGCATCGCCGTCGAGCGCAGCGTCGAAATGATCGTCGGCCTGCTGGCGATCCTCAAGGCGGGTGGTGCGTATGTGCCGCTGGACCCGGCGTACCCGCAAGATCGTCTGGCCTACATGATCGAGGACAGTGGTTTGCAGTTGCTGCTGACCCAGTCGCACTTGCAGGCGCAGTTGCCGATCCCGGCGAACGTGCAGATGCTGTTGCTGGATCAGCCACACGGCTGGCTGGCGGCGTATCCTCAGACCGCGCCGGATGTTGCGGTCAACGGCGAACATCTGGCCTATACGATTTACACCTCCGGTTCCACCGGCAACCCCAAAGGCGTGATGGTGCGTCACGCGGCGCTGAGCAACTTTGTCGCGAGCATGATCAAGCAACCAGGGATCGCAGCCACTGATCGCATGCTGTCGCTGACCACGTTCTCGTTCGACATTTTCGGCCTGGAAATCTACGGCCCATTGCTGGCCGGCGCCGGCGTGGTGCTGACCGGCAAGGACGTGCATCAAGACCCGCAAGCGGTGCTCGAACTGGTCGAGCGTCACGCCGTCAGTGTGCTGCAAGCCACGCCGTCGACCTGGCGCATGCTGCTGGACAACGAACACGCCGCGATCCTCAACGGCCGCACGTTCCTTTGTGGCGGTGAAGCGCTGCCGCAGGAACTGGCGCAGCGCATGCTGGCGCTGACGCCACGCGTGTGGAACCTCTATGGCCCGACCGAAACGACGATCTGGTCAGCACAACATGCGCTGAGTGCGGACAACAGCCGTCCGTTCCTCGGCACGCCCATCGACAACACCGCGTTGTACATCCTCGGCAGTGACCTTGAGCTCAATCCGCTCGGCGCGCCGGGTGAATTGCTGATTGGCGGTGACGGTTTGGCCCGTGGTTATTTCCAGCGCCCAAGCCTCACCGCCGAACGTTTTGTGCCGGATCCTTTCGCGAAAAACGGTGCGCGTCTGTACCGCACCGGTGACCTGACGCGCTATCGCGCCGAGGGTGTGATCGAGTACATCGGGCGGATCGACCATCAGGTGAAAATCCGGGGTTTGCGTATCGAACTCGGTGAAATCGAAGCGCGTTTACTCGCGCTCGACAGCGTGCGCGAAACCGTCGTGGTCGCGCAGGACGGCCCGACCGGCCCACAACTGGTGGCCTACGTGGTGCCATCGGTCAATGATGTTTCGCAAACCGATTTGCGTGCCGCGCTCAAGGCCAGCCTCAAGGCTGAACTGCCGGAGTACATGGTACCGGCGCACCTGTTGTTCCTGGCGCAACTGCCGCTGACCCCCAACGGCAAAGTGGATCGCAAAGCCTTGCCGGCGCCCGACGCCAGCCAGTTGCAATCGACCTACAGCGCACCGCAAACCGCCACCCAGCACACCGTCGCCGAGATCTGGCAAGCGGTGCTGAAGCTGGATCGCGTGGGCCTTGGCGATAATTTCTTCGAACTGGGCGGCCACTCCTTGTTGGTCACTCAAGTGATCTCGCGGGTGCGTCAGGTACTGAACGTTCAGGTGCCGCTGCGCACGCTGTTCGAACACAGCACGCTGCAAGATTTTGTCGCCGCGCTCGGTATTGATCAGGCGACTTGGGAACCGCCGATTGTCGCGCTGCCGCGTCTGCAACCGTTGGCGCTTTCGTATGCTCAGGAGCGCCAGTGGTTCCTCTGGCAACTGGAGCCGACCAGCACCGCTTATCACGTCCCGGCCGCGCTGCGTCTGCGCGGTGAACTGGATCTGGTGGCGTTGCAGCGCAGCTTCGATTCTCTGATCGCCCGCCACGAAGCCCTGCGCACCTGCTTCGTCGAAGAGCAGGGCCAGACCCTGCAAGTGATTCAGGCCCACGGCACGCTGGATCTGCACGTTCAGGACGTTGCCGCCGATCTGGACGAGGCCGCGCTGCAAGCGCTGGTCGCCGAAGAAACCCTGCACCTGTTCAATCTTCAGCAAGGCCCGCTGCTGCGAGTCAAATTGCTGCGTCTGGCAGATGACGACCACGCACTGGTCATCACCTTGCACCACATCGTTTCCGATGGCTGGTCGATGACGGTCATGGTCGATGAACTGGTGGCGTTGTACGCCGCTTATAGCCAGGGGCAGGCGGTGCAATTGCCAGCGTTGGCGGTGCAATACGCCGACTACGCGGTGTGGCAAAAGCAGTGGATGGACGCCGGTGAACGCGAGCGTCAGTTGAACTACTGGACGGCGCAACTGGGCGATGGCGATCAGCCGCTGCTGGAGCTGCCGACCGACCGCCCACGTCCGCCTGAGCAAAGCTATCGCGGCGCCCGTCGTGATATCCCGCTGAGCCTGGAACTGGCGTCTGCGCTCAAGCAGGTTGCCCAGCGTGAAAACGTCACGCTGTTCACACTGTTGCTGGCCTCGTTCCAGACCTTGCTGCATCGCTACAGCGGTCAGGCCGACATCCGCGTCGGTGTGCCGGTGGCGAACCGCAACCGGGTCGAGACGGAAGGACTGATCGGCTTCTTCGTCAACACCCAGGTGCTGAAAGCCGAATTCGACAGCCAGCAGACGTTCCGCAGCCTGCTGCAGCAAGTGAAAAGCACCGTGCTCGGCGCCCAGGCTCATCAGGATCTGCCGTTCGAGCAACTGGTCGATGCGCTGCAACCGGAGCGCAGCCTCAGCCACAGTCCGTTGTTCCAGGTGCTGCACAATCACCAGAGCCAGGCCCGTCAGGCACAGGGCGCCACGCGCTTGCCGAACATCGAGATCGAAGGCCTGAATTGGGCGTCGAACACTGCACAGTTCGACCTGACCCTGAACACCTTCGAATCCACCGATAACGTCTGGGCCGAGTTGACGTACGCCACCGATTTGTTCGACGCCGCGACCATCGCGCGTCTGGCGCAACACTGGACGAATCTGCTGCAAGGCATCGTCGCCGACAGCGGTCAGCGCATTGCCGAGCTGCCGCTGCACGACGCAGCCGAACGCGCGGCGACCGTGCTGCAATGGAACCCGGCCGTGGCCGATTTCCCCAGCGAGCGGTGCCTGCATCAATTGATCGAAGTCCAGGCTGCGCGCGCCCCGCAAGCGATTGCCGTGACCTGCGGCGAACAGACGCTGACCTACGAGAAGCTCAACGGCCACGCCAATCAGATGGCCCGCCAATTGATCGCCAGCGGTGTCGGCCCGGACGTGCGTGTCGGTCTGGCGGTTGAGCGCAGCCTCGACATGCTGGTCGGGCTGTTGGCGATCCTCAAGGCCGGGGGCGCTTACGTGCCGCTGGACCCCAGCTACCCGCAAGAACGCCTGAGTTACATGATCGGCGACAGCGGCATCGGCCTGCTGCTGACCCAAAGCCATCTGCTTGATCGTCTGCCGGTGCCGGACTCGGTCCGCAGTTTGATGCTCGATCAGGACCGCGACGGTCTCCAAGGCTATAGCGACAGCAACCCGCAGGTCAGCATGAGCCCGGACAACCTGGCGTACGTGATCTACACCTCCGGTTCGACCGGCCAGCCGAAGGGCACCTTGCTGGCGCATCGCAACGTGCTGCGCCTGTTCGAAGCCACCGATGCGTGGTTCGGTTTTGGTCCGACCGATGTCTGGAGCCTGTTCCATTCCTGCGCCTTCGATTTCTCGGTGTGGGAGATTTTCGGTGCGCTGCTGTACGGTGGCAAACTGGTGGTGGTGCCTTACGAGGTCAGCCGTGCGCCGGAAGATTTCTACGCTTTGCTCTGCCGCGAAGGCATCACCGTACTGAACCAGACGCCCTCGGCGTTCAAGCAATTGATGCAAGTGGCGTGCGCCCCGCAACACGCCGCGCTTCAGCCGTCGCTGCGTTACGTGGTGTTTGGCGGCGAGGCGCTGGAGGTCAAGAGCCTGCGCCCGTGGTTCGAACGCTTCGGCGATCAGGCGCCGCAAATGATCAACATGTACGGCATCACCGAAACCACCGTGCATGTGACTTACCGCCCATTGTCGATGGCCGATCTGCAAGGCGATGTCGGCAGCCCGATCGGCGAGCCGATTCCGGATTTGTCGTGGTATTTGCTCGACGGAGACCTGAACCCGGTCGCCAAAGGCTGTATCGGCGAGCTGTACATCGGGCGCGCCGGCCTGGCGCGGGGTTATCTGAACCGTGCCGATCTGACCAGCCTGCGTTTTATTCCCGATCCGTTTGCCGCTGACGGCGGGCGTCTGTACCGCACCGGTGACCTGGCGCGTTACCGCGCTGACGGCGTCGTCGAATACGTCGGTCGAATCGACCATCAGGTGAAGATTCGCGGGTTCCGTATCGAGCTGGGTGAAATCGAAGCGCAGTTGCTCGAACAAGCCGTCGTGCGCCAAGCCGTGGTGCTCGCGCAGCCGGGCCTCAGTGGTCAGCAACTGGTCGCCTGGCTGGTGCCGGACGATGCCGCGCTACTTGATGCCAGCCCGGCCGAGCAAGGCCTGTGGCGCGACCGTGTGCGTGCCGGGCTCAAGGCAAACCTGCCGGATCACATGATCCCGGCGCACCTGTTGCTGCTGGCGCAACTGCCATTGACCGCCAACGGCAAACTCAATCGCAGCGCCTTGCCGGCCCCGGACGCGAGTCAGGCGCAGCAGGCTTATCAGGCGCCCCAAAGCGAACTGGAGCAGCGCCTGGCGGCGATCTGGCAAGACGTGCTGAAGCTGCCGCGAGTGGGTCTCAACGACAACTTCTTTGAACTGGGCGGCGACTCGATCATCTCGATTCAGGTGGTCAGCCGTGCCCGTCAGGCCGGTATTCGTCTCAATCCCAAAGACCTGTTCCAGCACCAGACCGTGCAGCGTCTGGCGCTGGTCGCACAGTTGGGCGATGACTCGTCGACGATTGATCAACAGGCGGTGACCGGCGCGGCGGTACTGCTGCCGATCCAGCAGCAGTTTTTCGAAGACGAGATCCCTGAACGTCACCACTGGAATCAGTCGGTGCTGCTCCAACCGCGTCAGGCGCTGGACGCCGCCAAGGTCGAGCAAGTGCTGCGCGCGCTGGTGGCCCATCACGATGCCCTGCGCCTGAGTTTTTCGCAGCAGGATGGCGTGTGGCAGGCCGAACACCGAGCGGTGGAAGACTCATCGCAGAACCTGCTCTGGCAGGAGGACGTCGCCGATGCTGCTGCGCTGGAAGCCTTGGGCAACCGCGCCCAGCGCAGTCTCGACCTGCAAAACGGGCCGTTACTGCGCGCTGTGTTGGCAAATCTGGCCGACGGCACTCAGCGTTTGCAGTTGGTGATTCATCACTTGGCGGTGGACGGTGTGTCGTGGCGGATTGTGCTTGAAGACCTGCAAAACGCTTATCAGCAATTGCTCGATGATCAGCCGCTGAGCCTGCCATCGAAGACCAGCGCCTTCAAGGACTGGAGCGAGCACTTGCAGCGCTACGCCAACGGCCCGGCGTTGCAGGCAGAGCTGGGTTACTGGCGGGCCTGTCTGAGCGATGTCAGCACCGACCTGCCGTGCAAACGCGTGGACGCCGGTCAGCACAATCGACTGGCGCAGACTGTGCAGACCCGACTCGGCGCCGAGCTGACCCGGCAATTGCTGCAAGAAGCGCCGGCGGCGTATCGCACTCAGGTCAATGACCTGTTGCTGACGGCACTGGCGCGGGTCATCGGCCGTTGGAGCGGACAGGCGTCGACGCTGATTCAGCTCGAAGGCCATGGTCGCGAAGCGCTGTTTGACGGCGTCGATCTGACCCGCACCGTCGGCTGGTTCACCAGCCTGTTCCCGGTGTGCCTGACCCCGGCCGCGACAGCGGGTGAGTCAATCAAACAGATCAAGGAACAACTGCGCTCGATCCCCGACAGGGGCATTGGTTTCGGTGTGCTGCGCCACGTCGGTGACGCTCAGGCGCAGCAGAGCCTGCGTGCCTTGCCGAGCCCGCGTATCACCTTCAACTACCTTGGCCAGTTCGACGGCAGTTTCGAGGGCGATGACAGCGCATTGTTCGTGCCATCGCCGGACAACGCCGGCCTCGATCAAAGCCCGGACGCGCCGCTGGGCAACTGGCTGACCCTCAATGGTCAGGTGTATGGCGGCGAGTTGCGCGTGGGCTGGACCTTCAGCAGCGAACGCTTCGACAGTGCGGTGATCGAAGCACTGGCCGCCGATTACGCCGAAGAACTGGCCGCGTTGATCGGCCATTGCCTGACCCCGGGCGTCGAAGGTCTGACCCCGTCGGACTTCCCGTTGGCCGGCCTGACCCAGACGCAACTCGACGGCTTGCCATTGCCGGCGCAACAGATTGCCGATGTCTATCCGCTGTCGGCAATGCAGCAGGGCATGTTGTTTCACAGCCTTTACGAACAGGCCGCTGGCGATTACATCAATCAGGTTCGCCTCGACGTCGAAGGCCTTGATCCGCAACGCTTCCAGCAGGCCTGGCAAGCGGCGGTGGACAACCACGATATCCTGCGCACCTGTTTTGTCTGGCAGGGTGAGCTGGCGCGACCGGTGCAAGTGGTACACAAGCAACTGGACATGCCGTTCAGCGTGCTCGACTGGCGCGAGCATGGCGATGGCCAGGGCGAATTGAATGCACTGGCTGCTGCCGAGCAGGCGCAAGGTTTCGACCTGAGCCAAGGGCCGCTGCTGCGCATGGTCGTTGTGCGTCTGGATGACCAGCGCTGCCATTTGATCTACACCAACCATCACATCCTGATGGATGGCTGGAGCAACTCGCAGTTACTCGGCGAAGTGCTGCAACGCTACAGCGGCATTGCTCAGCCAGCGCTTGCCGGGCGTTATCGCGATTACATCGAGTGGTTACAGCGTCAGGACGTGCAGGCCAGCGAACATTACTGGACCGCGCAACTGGCTGACCTGGAAGCGCCAACACTGTTGGCGCAAGCACTTCAGGCGCAGCGTGGCGACGCTCCACGGGACGGTCATGGCGAGCACTTCTGTGTTGTCGATGCCCGGCAGACCCTACGACTGGGCGATTTCGCTCGCCAGCAAAAGGTCACGCTCAACACGTTGATTCAGGCGGCCTGGCTGCTGCTGTTGCAGCGCTTGACCGGCCAACAAAGCGTGGCGTTCGGTGCCACGGTGGCGGGGCGTCCGACTGAACTCAAAGGTGTCGAGCAGCAGATCGGCCTGTTCATCAACACCTTGCCGGTGATCGCCAGCCCCCACGCGCAATCGAGCGTGGGTGAGTGGTTGCAGAGCGTACAGGCGCAGAACCTTGCCCTGCGCGAGCATGAACACACGCCGTTGTTCGACATTCAACGTTGGGCCGCACGCAACGGTGAAGCATTGTTTGACAACATTCTGGTGTTCGAGAACTACCCGGTGTCCGAGGCGCTGGAGCAGGGCGCGCCGCAGGAGTTGCGCTTTGGCGAGATCAACAATCACGAACAGACCAACTACCCGCTGACGCTGCTGGTGCATTTAAGCGACGAGTTGTCGATGCACTTCAGCTACCAGTGCGAGCGTTTCGCGGCGCACAGCGTGACGCAGTTGGGCGAGTACTTGCAGCGCCTGCTCGGGCAGATGAGCGAGTCGGGCGACCGGTCGCTCAGTGAGTTGAACCTGATCGAAAGCGTCCCGAGCGTCGCTGCCGATTTCGCCACCGAGCTGTGCATTCATCAGGGCATCGCTCGTCAAGTCGTAGCGACGCCGGATGCGCTGGCGGTGACCTTTGGCAGCACGCAACTGACGTACGCCGAACTCGACGCGCAAGCCAACCGCTTAGCGCACAGACTGATCGAACTGGGTGTTGGCCCGGAAGTGCGCGTGGGCGTGGCGATGCCGCGTTCCGAGCAGTTGCTCATTGCCTTGCTGGCGGTGCTGAAGGCCGGTGGCGCGTATGTGCCGCTGGACCCGGATTACCCGGCGGATCGTGTCGCGTACATGATCGAGGACAGCCGCGCGCGGGTGCTGCTGACCGAGCAAGCCGTCGCCGCGACCCTGACGGTGCCTGGCGAAACGCAAGTGTTGCTGCTGGATCAGGTGTCGTTGGGCGGTTATCCGAGCAGTGCACCGCTAACATCGGTCGCGCCGGATAACCTCGCCTACGTGATCTACACCTCCGGCTCCACCGGCAAGCCAAAAGGCGTGGCGATTGCCCATCGCAACGTCATGGCGTTGATCGACTGGTCGGCCAAGGTCTACAACCGAGATGATATTCAAGGCGTACTGGCCTCGACCTCGGTGTGCTTCGACCTGTCGGTGTGGGAACTGTTTGTCACGTTGGCCAACGGCGGTTCGCTGATCATCGCGCGCAATGCCCTGGAGCTGCCGCACTTGCCGGCTCGCGATCAGGTTCGTTTGATCAACACCGTGCCGTCGGCGATTGCTGCGCTGCAACGCACCGGGCAGATCCCGCCAAGCGTGCGGATCATCAATCTGGCCGGTGAACCGCTCAAGCAAGGGCTGGTTGACGCGTTGTATCAACAGTCGACGGTCGAGCACGTCTACGACCTCTACGGCCCGTCGGAAGACACCACCTATTCGACCTGGACTCGGCGCAGTGCCGGTGGTCAGGCGCGTATCGGCCGTGCCCTCGACCACAGCGCCAGTCACGTGCTCGACGCTGATTTGCACGCTGTCCCGCAAGGGGTTTCGGCTGAGCTGTACCTGTCGGGGGCCGGCATCACGCGCGGCTATCTGGGCCGCGCGGCGATGACCGCTGAACGGTTCGTACCCAACCCGCTCGCCGACAATGGCGAGCGGATGTACCGCACCGGCGACCTGATCCGCGAGCGTGAAGCGGGCGAACTGGAGTACATGGGCCGCATCGACCATCAGGTGAAGATTCGTGGCCTGCGGATCGAACTCGGCGAAATCGAAGCGCGTCTGATGGCCCACGCCGCCGTGCGCGAAGGGGTGGTCGTGGCCAGTGAAGTACTGGGCAGCCAACAATTGATCGCCTACCTGGTGCCGGCCGATCCGACAACGCTGGATGCCAGCACTGAGCTGCAACGTGAACTGCACGACGACATCAGCACCTGGCTGGGCGCGACCCTGCCGGAATACATGGTGCCGACTCACCGTCTGTGGCTGGCGCAGCTACCGCTGACCCCCAACGGCAAGATCGATCGCAAGCGCTTGCCGGCGCTGGTGCTCACGGCCGCGCAACAACATGTCGAACCGGCCAATGCTACCGAGCAGACGCTGGTGGACATCTGGAAAGACGTGCTGGGTCTGGCGCAGGTCAGCACCACCGACAGCTTCTTCGCCTTGGGCGGCGACTCGATCATCTCGATTCAAGTGGTCAGCCGCGCCCGTCAGCAAGGCCTGGAACTGAGCCCGAAAGACCTGTTCCAGCACCCGACCATCGAGCAACTGGCGCCACGCGTCGCCAACACCTCGCACGTACCGGTGGCAGCGCTGGTCGACATGCCTCTGCACGGTCTGACCGACGCGCAAATCGCGCAGTTGCCGCTGCCGCAGGATCAGTTGGCAGGGCTTTATCGCTTGTCGCCGATGCAGCAGGGCATGCTGTTCCTCGGCCTGAACTCGCCGGAGTCGGACCTCTACATCAACCAGTTGTGCATTCCGGTGCAAGGCCTTGAGCCTTCGCGCTTGAAAGACGCCTGGGAAACCGTCAGCCGTCGTCACGACATCCTGCGCACCGGTTTCCTCTGGCAGGACATGGCCGAACCGCTGCAATTCGTCCTCGCCGATCCGCCGTTGCCGCTCAGCCTGCTCGACTGGCGCGAACAGGATCACTCGGCCCAAGCCTTGCAGGCCTTGGCGGACGGCGAGCGGGCCCAGGGCTTCGACCTCGATCAGCCACCGCTGCAACGTCTGACGCTGGTGCAAATGGGCGAGGACAGCTATCAACTGATCTGGACCTATCATCACATCCTGATCGACGGCTGGAGCAGTTCGCAGTTGATCGGCGAAGTGCTGAGCCAGTATTCCGGCAAGCCGCTGGCCGACGCGGTGCCGTATCGTCGTTACATCAACTGGCTGCAACAACAGGACGGCAATGCCAGCGAAGGGTTCTGGCGTCAGCACCTGAGCCAGCTCGAGGAGCCGACCTACCTGGCCGACACCGTGGCGCGTACTGGCAGCGGTCGTGGTCACGAGGCACTGTATAGCCGCTTGGGCGAGCCGCGCACCGAACAGCTCAAGGCCTTTGCGCAAGCTCAGCAAGTGACCCTCAATACCTTGGTGCAGGGCGCCTGGCTGATGCTGCTCAGCCGCTACAGCGGTCAGCGTTGTGTGGCGTTCGGCGCGACAGTGGCGGGGCGCCCGGCGAGCCTGCCGGCGTCGGAATCGATCCTCGGCCTGTTCATCAATACCTTGCCGGTGATCAAGGATGTGCCGGCCGAGCAGTCGGTCGGCGAGTGGCTGCGTGATTTGCAGGCCTTCAACCTGGAAATGCGTGAGCGCGAGTACACCCCGCTCACCGATGTGCAGCGCTGGGCCGGACGTGCCGGGCAATCGCTGTTCGACAGCATCATCGTTTTCGAGAACCACCCGATCGATCAGGCGCTGCGCGAATGGCGCGATGACTCGCTGAAATTCGGCGAAATCAGCAACGCCGGCCTGACCAACTTCCCGATGGACCTGATGGTCACGCTCGAAGAAGGTCTGGTGATTGAGTACATGTTCCTGCGTGAGCATTTCGACCGGGTGACTGTGGAAGGCATCCGCAGCAACATGGAAGGTCTGCTCGCCGCGTTGGCGCAAGACGCCGCGCAGCCGCTGGGCCGCATCGGTCTGCCGACCGGCCAGCGTTTGTTGGGGCCAGTCGTTCGGATGCCAACGCACGCGCCATGGGTGCATCAGCGTATTGGCCAATGGGCTGCCCGGCACCGCGAACAAACGGCGCTGATCTTCAACGACGAAGCGTTCAGCTACGGGCAGATAGACGCCCGGGCCAATCGTCTGGCCCATGCACTGATCGCCGAAGGTGTCGGCCCGGAAATCCGCGTCGGTGTGGCCCTGCCGCGCAGCGAAAACATGATCGTCGCGCTGTTGGCGGTGCTCAAGGCCGGAGGCGCTTATGTACCGCTGGACGCGACGTATCCACGCGAACGCCTGAGTTATCTGATGCGCGATTCGGGCATCGCCTTGTTGCTCAGCCATTCGAGTCTGCGTCAGGTGATGCCGACCGGGGACAACCTGCATGTGCTGGAACTCGATCACCTGGATCTGAGCGCTCAGCCAGAGGTGGCGCCGCAGGTCGCGGTGCAAGCGGACAATCTGGCCTACGTGATTTATACCTCCGGCTCTACCGGCCAGCCGAAAGGCGTCGGTGTCGCTCACGGGCCATTGGCGATGCACTGCCAGGCCATCGGTCAGCGTTATGAGATGAGCGAAGCCGATTGCGAACTGCACTTCATGTCGTTCGCCTTCGACGGTGCCCATGAGCGCTGGTTGACGACACTGACCCACGGTGCGCGCCTGCTGATCCGTGATGACAGCCTGTGGACCGCCGAGCAAACCTACAACGCCCTGCATGAGCATGGCGTGACCGTGGCCGCGTTCCCGCCGGTGTACTTGCAGCAACTGGCCGAGCACGCTGAACAGCACGGCAACCCGCCGGCGGTGCGCATCTATTGCTTCGGTGGTGATGCGGTGCCGGTGGCGAGTTTCGAGCTGGCGAAACGGGCACTGAAACCGCAATACATCATCAATGGCTATGGCCCGACCGAAACCGTGGTTACGCCTCTGATCTGGAAGGCCGGCGCTGACGATCAGTGCGGTGCGGCCTATGCGCCAATCGGCAGTGTGGTCGGTGAGCGCTGCGGTCATGTGCTCGACGCCGACCTCAATCCGCTGCCGGTGGGCCTTGCCGGCGAGCTGTACCTGGGTGGCGCGTTGGCCCGTGGGTATCTGGGACGTGCCGGCGGCACTGCGGAGCGTTTCGTGGCCAACCCGTTCAGCGCTGATGGCAGTCGCCTGTACCGTACCGGCGACCTGGTTCGCCAGCGTGAGGACGGCACCGTCGACTATCTGGGGCGGATCGACCATCAAGTGAAGATCCGTGGTTTCCGTATCGAGTTGGGCGAAGTCGAGGCGCGTCTCAAGCAACAACCGGGTGTGCGCGATGCCGCGGTGGTTGCCCGAGAGGGTGTCAGCGGCAAGCAGTTGCTCGGTTTTGTACTGGCCACAGCCGAAACGGCAACGGACGGCTTGTGTGAACGCTTGCGCGAGCAGCTCAAGGCCAGCCTGCCGGACTACATGGTGCCTGCGCACCTGATGTTGCTAGAGCGCATGCCGCTGACCCCAAATGGCAAACTCGACCGCAAAGCCCTGCCCAGCCCCGACGCCGAACAACGTCAGGATTACGTGGCGCCGCGCACCGAGCTTGAACGGGCCATGGCGAAGATCTGGCAAGAGGTGCTGAAAATCGAACGCGTCGGCCTCACCGATAACTTCTTCGAACTGGGCGGTGATTCGATTCTCAGCCTGCAAGTGGTGGCGCGCAGTCGCGTGCTGAAAGCTCAAGGGCTGAGCCTGAAACTGCGCGACCTGATGCAGAAACCGAGCATCGCCGAACTGGTTGCCAGTGTGCAGGGATCCGCCGAAAAAGCCTCCGGGTTGCTGGCGATGAACGCTGAGGTCAAGGGCGTTGCGCCGTTGTTCTGCATTCACGCCGGCTTCGGTACGGTGTTCGACTACGAACCATTGGCGCGCCGCTTGAGCGGGCGCCGGCAGGTGTTGGCGATTCAGTCGCGCATGCTGCTGGATCCGGCGTTCAACGATGTGTCGTTGCAGGACATGGCCAGCGATTATGTGGCGCAGATCCGTGAGAAACAGCCAGACGGGCCGTATTACCTGTTGGGCTGGTCGCTGGGTGGGACGTTGGCGATGTTGATGGCCGCGCAACTCGAACAGGTCGGCCAGACAGTCAAGTTCGTTGGTCTGGTGGACAGCTTCGTACCGTCGGCCAAGGTCAACGAAGGCACGGTGGATGATTGGCAGGCTGATCTGCGTGACTTCCTGCGGGTGACCCTGCCGGGCGCTGCGCCGGGCTTGAGCATCGATGGTGAAGAAACGCCGCAGAACCTGCGCGCTTTGTTCGCCGGGGCCATGAGTGCCGACCGTGGGGCTTCGACCTACGTGGCACTGGGCGCCGATGAACTGGCCCATGTGTTCAGCGTGGCGCGTCGACTCAAGCAACTGTCGTTGCAACTGGATCGCTGTGCACCGTTGGCGCTCAACCCCATCTGCTGGTGGACACTGGGGCGCGAAGAGGAGGCCGTGGAACTGGCGGCGCAACTCGGACAGCCGGGCATGGGCGGCGAATGGCTCGATTGCGGGCACTTCCAGATCCCGCGCGATGAAACTTTCCTGTCCGAGGCTGAAGAAATGCTCGGCGAGATCGTTGAACCAGTAGCCATGTCCTGAAATTTGCTCTGAAACCGGAAAGAAAGCATTCGGGCGCTCATCGCGTGCGAATGCTTTTGGAGAATTGAATGCCTTTGAACCCTGATATCGCCGCATTCCTGCAACTGGTCGGTAACGGCCGTGCCAGTGGCAAACGTGTTGGCATGCATGAGCTGAGCCCGGCAGAAGCCCGCGAGCAATTTGATCGGTCGTCACTGTTGATGGATGCCGGCGGCGAAGACTTGCAAGTGGTGAATGAACTGCAATTACCCGTGCGCGATGGTACGCGCCTGAACGCACGGATCTACAGCAATCAGCCCTTGTATGCAGGTGCCGGACGTCCGGCGCTGTTGTATTTCCACGGCGGGGGGTATGTGGTCGGCAGCCTCGATTCCCATGATTCGCTTTGCCGGGCATTGGCGTCGATGGCCGATTGTGTGGTGCTGTCGGTGGCTTATCGGTTGGCGCCGCAGTTTCGCTTTCCAACGGCGGCCGATGATGCCCGGGATGCCTGGGATTGGCTGGTGGTCAGTGCCGAGGATATGGGCATCGACGCCTCGCGCCTGGCGATAGCCGGTGACAGTGTCGGCGGCAGCCTGGCCACGGTACTCGCCGCGCAACTGGCGGGCGCCGCCGTGCAGCCGCGCTTGCAGGTGCTGATTTATCCGGTCACGGATGCCAGTCGCAGCACGCCGTCGATCGAGCGTTTTGGCGAAGGGCATTTGCTGGAGAAAGATTCGCTGCATTGGTTCTACGAGCACTATCAGCGTGATGTCAGCGATCGTCTCGATCCTCGGTTTTCGCCGTTGCTGGCGCAGGTCAACGCCAATGTCGCGCCGGTGCTGTTGGTGCTGGCCGAGTGTGATCCGTTGCACGACGAGGGCGTGGCGTATGCGCGTCATTTGCAGGCGGCGGGGGTTGAGGTGCAATTGAAGGTTTATGAGGGCATGACCCACGACTTCATGCGCATGGGCGCGATTATCGATGAGGCTCAAGAGGCGCAGCAGCATATTGCTGAGCGTTTGGTCGAGGTGTTTGCTGTGGCTTGACGGGATGGGTGAATATCCGTTGCTTTGGGCAACCCTGAGCAGCCGTTGCCGCGGCAACGGATATGCTCACAAACCTCAAGCTCAAATCCGCGGAAAAACCAAATCAAAAGATCGCAGCCCTCGACAGCTCCTACACTGATTGCTATGGCTTGCCCTTCAAGCCTCAGACAACCACCACTGAAGGAGTCTGTCCCATGCCTGTTACTTCTGAAAGCACCTGTGACTGTCCTAAATGCAACTGCAAGCTCGGTGAACATCCGATTGCGCGCCACGGCAAGCACTATTGCTGCGAAGGCTGTGCCAAGCACCACGAACATGGTGAGGCGTGTTCAAGCAAGGGCTGTAAATGCGCACACGGCTAACGACCGCCCACAAAAAGTGGAGCCTAATCAGGCTCCACTTGCAGTTTCAGGCTGTCGTCATCCTGCCGTTCGGTATGCCGCACTGTGCCTTGCAATCGTCGGCCTTCAACCCTGACCACCACGGTTTTCGCTTGGTCAAGGCTGTCGGGGAGCGGCGCTGACACGCGCAGGGCGAAGCTGAACGGGTCGTCTTCGACAGCTTCCAGCCCCACCTGACAATCGACACTTTTGGTGATACGACCGAACAGTGTGTCCAGGCCGTAATCCAGATGCGCCGGACTGCTGATGGTGCTCATGGTGCATTCCCCCCGATTTTTTCCAATCGCCAGGCAAAGCCTAGCTCGCCGGTCGCCACATGACGTTTTCCACGCCGAATTTTTCCGCCATAGGTTTGCTGGTCTTCTGCACCTTTTCGCGGCCGAAGCGCGGAATTCGACCCACTCCCGCGTCGCAGCTCGCCCAGTGCCACGCCTCGGCGTTGTCCATTTTGTCCGAGCGGATAATGAACGACTTGGGCGTGCCGTGAAGGGTGTAATCGATGACAAACAGTTTTGCGTTGTTCATAAAGCCCGTAATCCTCCCTGTGGTAATAGAAGGATCGCGGCGCGAGCGGAAAATTCACTCGGATTGTCGGACGGTATCTATCCATGGCGACGCGGTGGCGCACTGGTTACCATGACGGCTTCACCAACCCCAATGAATGCTCGCCATGGCCCTCGCCGCGCCCCCCGATCTCAGTGACACCGATGTCCCCGTGCAGCCGCTGGCGCGTACATATCCGCGTGGTTTGTATATCGAGCCGCATGAGCATGTCTGGGGGCAGTTGTTGTATGCGATGAGCGGGGTGATGTGGGTTGAAACCCCGCACGAGGCGCTGGTGGTGCCGCCGCAGCGGGCGGTGTGGTTGCCGCCCGGGGTACCGCACGGGATTCGCGTGGTGTCGGATTTGCAGATGCGCAATATCTACTGGCGTCCGGCGCTCGCGGCGACACTGGATGAGACGGTGCAGGTGATCGAGGTCGGCGGGTTGCTGCGTGAGTTGATCGTCGGGCTGGTGGAGCAAGGCGACAGTGGTGAGCCGGCCTACTACGAGGCGATGGTCGGTCTGGCCTTGCTGGAGCTCAAACGCGCCAGGCGTTCGCCGTTGAAGATCCCCTTGCCGAACCATTCCGACCGGCGCTTGATGAATGTGTGTCAGGCGGTGATGGCCGCACCGTCGCTGGAGATTTCTTTCGAACAGCACGCGGAACACGCCGGGGCCAGCGTGCGGACATTGGCGCGGTTGTTCAAGGACAGCCTGGGCATGGGCTTCGCCGAATGGCGGCGGCAAGTGCAACTGGCGACGGCGGTGGCGCAGTTGATCCAAGGCGTTGCCGTGAGCGCCATCGCCCGTGAGCTGGGCTATTCGCCGAGCAGTTTCAGCGACATGTTCCGCCGGGAGCTGGGTGTTCCCCCCTCACAATTCACGGCAGACTGAACGCAGATCCTGTGGGAGCGGGCAAGCCCGCCACAGGGACTGTCGGCGTACTTCAGGCATTTGGCCGATAATCAGAAGTCCTTGGCCGGTAGCGATCAAGTCCTTTCCCTAGACTCTGCCCATTCCCTTTACGCGGCGGAGTTTTCTCCATGAACTACCTGATTTCGCTGGGCATCGGCCTTGGTGTCGGCCTGCTCTACGGTGCGCTGGATTTCCGTTCTCCAGCCCCACCGGCCATTGCGCTGGTTGGCTTGCTGGGCATGCTCGCGGGTGAGCAGTTGTGGCCGATGGGCCGGCAACTGGTGGCCGGTTGGTTGTCCTGAAATCCCTCTTTCTTATTCGGTGGATGTGTCCATGAAAGCACTGCAATTCGATCAAACCGGCGACTTGTCTTCCCTGCGCTACGTTGAAGTGCCGACCCCGGTGCCCGGCGATGATGAAGTATTGGTCGAGATCAAGGCCGCCGGCCTGAACCCCAGCGACGTGAAAAACGTCCTCGGGCGTTTTCCCTACACCACGCTGCCACGCATTCCCGGGCGGGATTTTGCCGGGGTTGTGGTCCAAGGCCCGCAGGCGTTGATCGGTCAGGAAGTCTGGGGCACCGGGCGTGAGCTGGGGTTTTTCGCCGATGGCTCCCATGCGCAATTCGTCAAACTCCCGATCAAGGGCGTTGCGCATAAACCGTCGCACCTGAGTTTCGCCCAGGCTGCCAGCCTCGGCGTGCCGTACACCACGGCGTGGGATGCGCTGGAGCGCAGTCTGGTCACCGCCGAAACCCGTTTGCTGGTGATCGGCGGCGGTGCGGTGGCCACGGCGGCGTTGGCGTTGGCCAACGTTCGCGGCGCGCGGTTGTTGGCAGCGGCGCGGCGGCCGGAGCAGGTCAAGGACTTGCAAGCGCAGGGCTACCAGACGCTGCAATTGGATAAACCTGAAGACCTCGGCGCGCAGGTCAACGCGGTGTATGCCGGCGGTGCCGATGTGATCTTTGACACCACGGGTTTCTGGTTGCCGGCCTCCGTTGCGGCACTCGCGCCGTTCGGCCGCATCGCCATCATCGCCGCGCCGACCGACGGCCATGTGCAGTTGCCAGCATTGGCGCTGTATCGCAAGGGCGGTTCGGTGGTCGGCATCAACTCGCTGCTGTACGGCGTTGAAGCGTGCGCGGCCATGTTGGAACAATTCGGGCGCCTCTTCGATGAAGACTTGCTGCCGTTGCCCCAAGGGCTGGTGGAAGCGCCGCTGGCCGAAGGCCTGGCGCGGTATACCGAGGTCAATCAGGGCCGTGGTGACAAGGTCATCCTGATTCCCTGATACACCACAACGCAAAACGGTGGGCGGGCTTGCTCGCGAATACGGTGTGTCAGGCAATAGAAATATCGACTGATACGACGCTTTCGCGAGCAAGCCCGCTCCCACCGTTTGTATTGCGTGGGGTTCAGGATTGCGGGACGCCGTTTTCCCAGGCAGACCAGTGCTTGAGGATGTCTTGCACCAGCGGATTGCCGGCGCGGTAGAGGTTTTCGAGTGCCGGGACAAAACCGCCCTGATCGGCGTATTTGAGCAAATTGTCCACTTCACTGCCGCCCGGGGCCGGGCGGTCGAAGTCGGAGCCGGCGCGCACCACGGCCAGGCGCTGCACGTCGACCAGACCTTCGCGGCTGGCGCGCAGCAGCGCTTCATAAGTCGAGTTGTCTTCCTGTTGCGTCGTGCAGTATTGGCCCTTGTTGTCGGTCAACAGTTTGGTCCAGACCTCGGCCCGTTCGCTCAGGCGCGTGCCGGAGAACCAGGTGTTGCCTGCCAGTGTGTCGCAGCGAGTGACGACTGGCGGCTGATTGGCCGGGGCGGTGGGGTATTTCAGGCGCCACGCGGCGGATTCCTTGCTCTCGCTCAGTGCCACGTCGTGGCTCAGCGCGAAGGCTTTGGCCTGCAATGTCGGGTTGAGTTCGAAGACTTCGGTCTTGTAGTCCAGCGGCGGTTTTTCGTTCGGGCCCCGGGTGTTGATGCCCAGATAACCGGTCGGCCAGCTCGACGGTGCGTCGCGTGAATCCAGCTCCCACTGCGTGCCGAACTCCACCAGGTAATGCGCCCACGCGGCGGTGCCGAGGGTGCCGTGTTTGGGGCTGATCCCGGCAATGCCGGCGATCAGGAAATAGCTTTTGCGCAGGTCGAATTTCGGCGACAAGGCCAGTGCCAGGGTCGACGCGGCAGCGTTGGTCTGGCCCATGCCGGTGGTCAACAGGCACACCTGCTGCGTGTTGCAGCGGATGGTCGGGTATTCGGCGGACAGGCCCGGCACGCGGATTTGCTGCTTGAGCTCCAAGCGATCAATCCAGTTCTGTGCCTCGGGGGCGAACATGGTGATCAGGACAACCTTGGGCTGGATCGGCGCTTCGACAGCCCACGCCGTGGAAGAGAGCAGGGCGGCTGCGGCCAGTGAAACTCGCATCATTGCTTGCATGAACATCTCCTGGATTCAGAACTGATAACCGATGCCGGCGTAGTAACCCCAGCCGTTGGAACGGGCGCGGAAATTACCGTCGCCGAAGTTCAACTCACTGCCGTCCTCCCAGTTGCCGCCGTTGTGGAAATAACGCCCCACCAGCGTGAAGCGCAAATGCGTGAACGAGTACAACAAGACATTGGTCGCCACCGTGGCGTTGGCGGTGCGTGCCGGATTGTCCTTGTGCATGTCGGAGCCGAAGTCGAAGTTGGTAAAGCCGATATAGGTTAGCGAGGCGCCGTTGCTGTAGCTGTCGATGGGGATGATGTACTTGAGTTGGGCGCGGTAGCCGTCCCAGGAATACTCATTGCTCGCACCGTAGTTTTCCCACTGGTAACGCCCATACAGGTTGGCCGACAGATTGACCCGCGAATGGGTGTCGATGTCGGTGCCGAAGCCGCTGTAGAGGGTGTTGGCGCGGTTCTCTTTGCGGCTGCCGTGGTCGTATATCCAGTCGAACGCTACGTACCATTCCTTGAACGGGCCGATGGCCAGGCTGCGGCCGGCGAGGTAGTCGATGGAGATGCGCGGTTCGTGCTCCATGAACACCGGCGAACCGTGGTCCCACACGCCTTTGTCATGGCTGTTGCCGATGTTGAAAATCTTTGGCACATCAATGTAGCCGTACAGCTCGAACGGGCCTTTGCGTCCGAAATACTCGTATTCCAGGTAGATATCGTCGGCCGGTTGAGGGCCGAAGCTGATGTCCTTGCTGCCGATCAGGGTCAGGTCCTGGTTATACCAATCCGACAGGTACGCCCCTTTTTTCGGCGGGCTGGCTTTGGGGCTGAGGGTTTCGCCTTGGGCGGACTCTTCGGCTGGCGTCGATTGTGCCAGAGCACTTTGGCTGAGAAGTCCGGTAACGCCGGCCAGTAGCAAGGAAACAGCAAACGTGCGCGAAAATGGGGCGCGAAGAAGCGAGGCGCTGTGCATTCAAAGTCCTTTTTTACGGATCAAGGCCCGGGTCTGCGGGCCTGTAAGGTTTTGTGACGAAAATGCCGGTATTGACGGCTCGCAAACGTTTGCATAAGCCGTACCAATTCTTTCTTGAACGTTGAAAATCCCCAGTGGGAGCGCGCTTGCTCTGCCTGCAGACTGGCTCCCGCAGGCGAACGCATTCCAAATGTGGGAGCGGGCGTGCTCGCGAAGGGCTCCTGCGGTTCACCGCACAAATCCGCCACCCCGCGCTCTGCTAGAATCCGCCCCATTCCCTGCCAGAGACTTCCCCATGAGCGAGCCGATTCGTTTGACCCAATACAGCCATGGCGCCGGTTGCGGCTGCAAGATTTCCCCGCAGGTGCTGGAGGTGATCCTGGCCGGCAGCGGCGCGCAGAACCTCGACCCGAAACTGTGGGTCGGCAACGCCTCGCGTGATGACGCGGCGGTGTATGAGATCGATGCCGAGCGCGGCGTGGTGTCGACCACGGACTTTTTCATGCCGATTGTCGATGACCCGTTCGACTTCGGCCGCATTGCCGCCACCAACGCGATCAGCGACATCTATGCGATGGGCGGTGATCCGCTGATGGCGATTGCGATCCTCGGCTGGCCGGTCAATGTGCTGGCGCCGGAAGTGGCGCGGGAAGTGATTCGTGGCGGGCGTGCGGTGTGCGACGAGGCGGGGATTACGCTGGCGGGCGGGCATTCGATCGATGCGCCGGAGCCAATCTTCGGTCTGGCGGTCACCGGTCTTGTCGAAAAGCGCCACATGAAACGCAATGACACCGCCACGGCCGGTTGCCTGCTGTACCTGACCAAACCGCTGGGCATCGGCATCCTCACCACCGCTGAAAAAAAGGGCAAGTTGCGCGCCGCCGATGTCGGTGTGGCCCGCGACTGGATGTGCACTTTGAACAAACCCGGCAGCCGTTTCGGCAAACTCGCCGGTGTCACCGCGATGACCGACGTCACGGGGTTCGGCCTGCTCGGGCATCTGGTGGAAATGGCCGATGGCAGCCAGCTCACGGCGCGCATCGCCTATGACCGTGTGCCACGCCTGGACAGCGTCGAGTATTACCTTGATCAGGGTTGTGTGCCCGGCGGCACGTTGCGCAACTTCGACAGCTATTCGAGCAAGGTCGGCCGCGTGCAGGAACTGCACAAGCGTGTGCTGTGCGACCCGCAAACCAGCGGGGGCCTGCTGATTGCCGTAACGCCTGAAGGCAATGACGAGTTCCTCGCCGTCGCCGCCGAACTGGGCCTGAACCTTGCGCCAATCGGCGAACTGGTTGAGCGACAGACCACCGCAGTCGAGGTGATTTGATGCTCCGCGACTGCACCGATTACCGCGACATTTTCCTCAACGACCGACCGCTGATGGACGCCCGCGCGCCGATTGAATTTGCCCACGGCGCGTTCCCCGGTGTGGTCAATCTGCCGCTGATGAACGACATCGAGCGGCAGAGAATCGGCACCTGCTACAAACAGCAGGGTCAGCAAGCGGCCATCGAACTGGGCCATCAACTGGTGTCCGGTGCGGTGAAGGCCGAGCGCATTCAGGCCTGGGCCGACTTCGCCCGGGCCCATCCTGATGGTTATCTCTATTGTTTTCGAGGAGGCTTGCGTTCGCAGATCACCCAGCAGTGGTTGCGTGACGAGGCCGGCATCGACTATCCACGCGTCGGTGGTGGCTACAAGGCGATGCGCGGTTTTCTGATCAACACCCTTGAGCAAGCCATCGCGCAATGTGATTTCGTCTTGCTGGGCGGCATGACCGGCACGGGTAAAACCGAAGTGCTGGTGCGGTTGCGCAATGGGCTGGACCTGGAAGGACACGCCAACCATCGCGGCTCCAGTTTTGGTAAACGTGCCACCGGGCAGCCGTCGAATATCGATTTTGAAAACCGTCTGTCAATCGACATCCTCAAGAAGCGCGAGACTGGCATCGAGCAGTTTGTGCTGGAGGACGAAAGCCGGGTGGTCGGCAGTTGTGCGTTGCCGCTGCCGCTGTATCAAGGCATGCAGCAGTACCCGATGGTCTGGCTGGAAGACAGTTTTGAGGATCGTGTCGAGCGGATTCTGCGTGACTATGTGGTGGACCTGTCGGCTGAATTTTCGGCGGTGCATGGCGAAGATGGATTCGTGCTGTTTTCGCAGCGGCTGCTGGAAAGCCTGAACAACGTGCAGAAGCGTTTGGGGGGCGAACGTCATCAACGCATGTTGACGTTGATGGAAGAGGCGCTGGCCGAGCAGGCCCGCAGTGGCGCGGTGGATCTGCATCGCGGCTGGATCGAGGGGCTGCTGCGTGAGTATTACGACCCGATGTATGTGTTTCAGCGGGAGAAGAAGGGCGGGCGGATCGAGTTTGCCGGGGAGCGGGCGGCGGTTCTTGAGTATCTGCGTGAGCGGGTGAGTCAGAAAAATTGATGTTGGTTTGAATGGCCTCTTCGCGAGCAAGCGCCGGATCAGACGACATCGCCATCAGGTGGGACAGGTTTGCTTGCCATGATCCAGCCCTTGCTTGTAGCTGTGGCTCTGCAAACTGGCCTTGCCGTTGTGCCAGGTCAGTGTCAGCACGTACAGCGAATCGAAATCACTGGAGGCCCAATCATCGGTGATGGTCTGTTTCTCACCCACCGCTTTGCCGGCCACCTTGTTGATCAGCTCCGGCAGATAGCCATGGGACCAGGCGGTGTAGATCGTCGAGTTGTGATACTTGTCTTCGAGCAGTTCGCGGGCCAGGTCGCTGGTGTCATTGGCCGAAAACTCGATGTTCACGGGCAGGCCGAGTTTGATCGCGGCGGGGCTGATGGTCATCAGCGGACGAATGTAGCTGTAGGCGTTGTCCAGCTCACCTTCCTCGACATTGCGCGTCGGATTGGCGGCGAACACATAATTGGCCTTGCCGAACTTTTCCGGCAGCAGCGTCGATAGATCGATGGCGCGATTGAGGCCCTGGCAGTTGAGCTGACCGAGACCGCCCTCGGGTTTTTCCGCGTGGCGCAAAAACACCAGCGTCTGGGTACCGTCGACCGGTTGTGCGCGGCTCTCACTGGACTCAAGTGACAGAAACAATGCACTGACTGCCAGCAGCGAGGGCAGGGCCACATAAGCGCGTTGTTTGAAGCGTTTGGCGAAACTCAGCAGGTTCGTCATGAAATAAAAGGTTCTTCAGCATATTCGGTTAAGGCTGACAAACCTCTGCACCTCGGGCTCCCAGCACCGGGTGTTTTCCATGTCGTGAACGGCGTCCTTTGCAATAAAGGCATAGCTCAGAGTCCCCTGAGGCCGGTTTGGTTCGATCCTGGCTTTTGCACGTTAGCCGCAGGATGTGACGATTGATGCATTATGATCGGGTCTCTTTTGTGACTGGATGCTTTCCATGACCGATCTGTCCGCGTTCCCGATCACCCAGAAATGGCCGGCGCAGTACCCCGACTGGATTCAGCTCTATTCCTTGCCTACCCCCAACGGCGTCAAAGTCTCGATCATGCTTGAAGAGATCGGCCTGCCGTACGAGCCGCACCGCGTCGGTTTCGACAGCAACGATCAGTTGTCCGCCGAGTTCCTGTCGCTGAACCCGAACAACAAGATCCCGGCGATCCTCGATCCCCACGGCCCGCAGGACCAACCGCTGCCGCTGTTCGAGTCCGGCGCGATCCTGATTTATCTGGCTGACAAGAGCGGTCAGCTCCTGGCCCAGGAAGGCGCCCTGCGCTACGAAACCATCCAGTGGCTGATGTTCCAGATGGGCGGCATTGGCCCGATGTTTGGCCAGCTCGGTTTCTTCAATAAATTCGCTGGCAAGGATTACGAGGACAAACGTCCGCGTGATCGCTACGTGGATGAAAGCAAACGCCTGCTCAACGTGCTCGACAAGCGCCTGGAAGGCCGCGACTGGATCATGGGCGAGCGCTACACCATCGCTGACATCGCCACGTTCCCGTGGGTGCGTAATTTGGTGGGTTTCTACGAGGCGGGTGATTTGGTTGGTATTGAGAACTTCCCGAATGTCACCCGTGTGCTGGAGCGATTTGTGGCGCGGCCGGCTGTGCTGCGTGGCTTGAGCATTCCTCAATAAGGACGGTGTATGCGTTCGTTCGATTTCAAGCAAGTCGATGTTTTCAGCCAGAGAGCGCTTAAAGGCAATCCGCTGGCGGTGGTTTTTGGCGCCGACGCTCTGAGCGACCAGTGCATGGCCGCCTTTGCCTCCTGGACCAATTTGAGTGAGACCACCTTCATTCTTGAACCGCAAGATCCGCGCGCCGATTATCGGGTGCGGATCTTCACGACCCTGAGCGAATTGCCGTTTGCCGGTCATCCGACACTCGGCACCTGCCATGCCTGGCTGGAAGCAGGTGGGGTGCCCAAAGGCAATGACATCATTCAGGAGTGCGGCGTCGGGCTGGTACGGATACGCCGCGAGGGCGCAGAACTCGCGTTTCTCGCCCCGCCATTGCTAAGGTCGGGCCCTGTCGAGGCCGAAGTCATGGCGCGGGTGCAGCGGGGGCTGGGGCTTAGCGGCGACGCCATTGTCCACGCGCATTGGGTGGACAACGGCGCTGGGTGGTTGGCGGTGATGCTCAAGGACCGGCAGCAGGTGCTGACTCTGCAACCGGACCATTCACAGATGCATGGGTTGGCGGTAGGCGTCATAGCGCCGTGGAATCCTGAGCGTGACGGCGATGAGGCCCAGTTCGAGGTCCGTGCGTTTATTTGCGGTGATGGGATGCCGGAGGACCCGGCCACCGGCAGCTTGAATGCCGGGATTGCCCAATGGTTACTGGGCGAGGGCATGGCACCAGACGCTTATACGGTCAGTCAGGGCTTGAGCATGGGCCGGGCCGGGCGGATTCGGATCAGTCGCCTTGGCGATGAAATCTGGGTCGGCGGGGCTGTGGTGACGTGCATTGCAGGACAGCTGACGCTCTGACCGCAAAATGCATCGGGGCGAAGCCATTCATTGTTGCGTACGCGGTAATGCACTCTTGATTGATCCAGGTTTGTACCGCGCCCCCCGCAAGGCATAAGCTTGGCCCCCTACGACTTTCGTCTCATCTGCAGGTTTCAGGAAAGCCCCATGTCCAGTCAGTTCCCCGAAGCACGTCCCCGCCGTCTGCGCCGCAATGCGAGCCTGCGCAGTCTGTTCCAGGAAACCGAGTTCAGCCTGAACGATCTGGTGCTGCCGATTTTCGTCGAGGAAGAAATCGACGACTTCGTGCCGATCAAGAGCATGCCCGGGGTAATGCGCATTCCCGAGCGCAAACTGGCCGGCGAGATCGAGCGTTATGCCCGTGCCGGCATCAAATCGGTGATGACCTTCGGCGTCTCCCATCATCTGGATGGCAACGGCAGCGACACCTGGCGCGAAAACGGTCTGGTCTCGCGCATGTCGCGGATCGCCAAGGACGCGGTGCCGGAAATGATCGTGATGTCCGACACCTGCTTCTGCGAGTACACCGATCACGGCCACTGCGGCGTGATGCACAACCATGAAGTGGATAACGACCAGACCCTGGTCAACCTCGGCAAACAGGCCGTGGCGGCGGCCCGTGCCGGCGCTGATGTGATTGCGCCGTCGGCGGCAATGGACGGCCAGGTGCGGGCGATTCGTCAGGCGCTCGACGCGGCCGGTTTCACGCAGATTCCGATCATGGCCTATTCGACCAAGTTCGCTTCGGCGCTTTACGGCCCGTTTCGCGAGGCCGGCGGCAGCGCGCTCAAGGGCGACCGCAAAAGTTACCAGATGAACCCGATGAACCGCCGTGAAGCCCTGCGCGAGTCGCTGCTGGACGAACAGGAAGGCGCCGATGCGCTGATGGTCAAACCGGCGGGTGCGTATCTGGACATCATCCGCGACATCCGTGAAGCCTCCAACCTGCCGCTGTCGGCGTATCAGGTCAGCGGCGAGTACGCGATGATCAAGTTCGGCGCTCAGGCGGGTGCGATTGATGAAGATCGCGTGGTGCGCGAAAGCCTCGGCGCGATCAAACGTGCCGGTGCGGATCTGATCTTCACTTACTTTGCGATGGACCTGGCCCTGGCCGGCATCTGACAAACACCATCAATCCAGACGGTGGGAGCGGGCTGGCTCGCGAAGGCGTCGTACCAGGCAACTATTGGTTGCTGATACACCGCTTTCGCGAGCCAGCCCGCTCCCACATTGATGTCAGGTGCAGGCGAAAAATGGTCTGATCCCGTGATCGTGGAAATAGCGTTCGATCACTTTCGGATCAGCGCTGTTATCGGCAATCGCCACGTAGGTGTCCGGGCGCAGCAGATAGAAGCCGTTACGCGCCAACCCCGCCGTTTCAAACGCCGGGCGCCAGTCGAGCACATGCAGCGGCAGATGATGTTCGTGGCACCAGGCAATCATTTCGTCGCTGGTGTCGCCGTACACATGCACCTGCCAGCACGGCTGCCTCAGCGGCTCGTAATTATCCCCCTCACCGTCATGGGCCCACGGCAAGCGATCACCGCCGTGAACGTGGCCGGCCACGCCTTGGCTGAGCGGCATGCCACGGTAGTTGAGGGTGACTTGCGACACAGTGCGAAAGAGGAACTCGCGGCTCGTTTCGAATGAGGCCAGTTTCGGGATCAGAAACGGTGCCAGCCGTGTGCGCAGCAGGTCGGCCATGCGCCCCTCGGCGGTGACGAAGCTGAAGACTTTGTCGGTGGTCGATACCAACCGCCGGGCGAAGGCGATGCGTTCCGTTTCGTAAGTATCGAGCAGTCTGGCCTCGGCAGCGCCGCTGAGCACGGCGGCGAGTTTCCACGCCAGATTGATCGCATCGCCAATACCGGTGTTCATGCCCTGACCGCCCGCCGGGCTGTGGACGTGCGCGGCATCGCCGAGCAGAAAGGCGCGGCCGCTGCGAAAGTGCTCCGCCACGCGGTGATGCACGCGGTAGGTGGAGAACCAGTGGACATCTTCGATTTGGACTTTCAAATGTTCGATGGCGCGGCGGCTGACGTCGGAAAACTCCAGGGTGTCGGCGCGCTGCGCACGTTCGTCGCGCACCGTCCCGATCAACCGCGCCCGCCCTTCGCCCGCCAACGGGAAGACCGCGAGAAAATCCGCTTCATCCAGATCCAGGTGCAGCTCGCCATTCATCGCCGGGCCGCTCGCCTTGACGTCCGCGACGTAGAAAATCTGCTGATAGGTGCCACCGGGAAAGCCCGTGTCGAGGGTGTTGCGCACCACGGAACGGGCGCCATCACATCCCGCCAGATAACAGGCCTGGCAGATTTCCTGCTCGCCATCGGGCAGGCGCAAATGCGCGGTGAGGCCGTCACCCGTTTCCTCGAAGCGCTCAAGTTCGGTATGACGCTCGACCACGACGCCGTAGTCTTCGAGACGCTCGATCAACAGCCGTTCGTGTTCGTCCTGCGGGAAGATTTCGACGAAGGCGTAGGGCGTCAGACCTTCGCCGATGCGGTTGAGCGGTAGCTGCGCAACGGGTTTGCCATTGACCCAGAAATTTGCCGCCGCCACTCGGTGGCCGTTGCGTACGAGGGTGTCGGCCAGGTCCAGTTGCCGGTACAGCTCCAGGGTTCGCGCCTGTACCGCCAGTGCGCGGGAGGTGGTGCCCGGGGCTGAAGTCTTGTCGATGATGCGCACGCGCACGCCCAGTTTGCTCAGCCACAGGGCCAGCACCAGGCCGGTGGGGCCGGCGCCGATGATCAGGATGTCGCTGCGGTTCATGGGCCTGTCCTCCGTTTGCTGTGGAGCAAGTATGGATCAGAAGGAGAGGGTGGCCAGTTGATCAGCCAGACGGAAAAAAGCCCCGCAACCGTGACGTTGCGAGGCCTCTTTCGGGCTACGACGTTGCTTAGAAGTCGATCGTGCCCGACAACTTCGCCACTCGCGGTTCACCTTGCGTCAGATAACCGCCCTGAGCTGATGCCCAGTATTTCTTGTTCGCCAGATTCTCCACGCCCAGACGCAAGGTCACGTCTTTTTCCGAGACCTTGAAGGCGTAACGCGCGCCGGCGTCGAAGCGGTTCCAGGTCGGCAGGCTGAGGTTGTTCGCCGCGTCGGCGTATTGGCCGCCGGTGCGCAGCATCCGCGCATTCAGCGCAACGCCTTGCAGGCCGGGTACATCCCAGTCCACGCCCGCGTTGAACTGGAAGGTCGGCACGCCGATGGCACGGTTGCCGTCGTTGGCGCCGTTGAGGGTGTTCTTCAGTTCGGTGTCCATCAAGGTCAGGCCGCTGATCAGGCGCAGGCCGTTGATCGGCTCGCCGAACACGTTGATTTCCACGCCTTTGTTGATCTGCTCGCCTTCACGCACGTAAGTGCAGGTGCTGGCGCTGTCGATTTCACAGTAGCCGTCGCTCGGTTGCTCGATGCGGTATACACCCAGGCTCGCGCCGTAGGTGCCCATGTCGACTTTCACCCCGGCCTCGGTCTGCTTGGAACGGGCCGGTGCGTAGACTTCGTTGCCATTGGTCACGCGAAAGCCGCCGGAGCTGGTCGGCGAGGTCGGGCCCTGGGCCAGACCTTCGATGTGGTTGGCGTAAAACGACACATGCTCCCACGGCTTGAACACGATGCCGTACACCGGCGTGGTGATCGATTCGTCGTAGCTCGACGAGCGCGGGCCGCTGCCATAGCTGGCGTAACCGTAACCCTGGACGACCAGTTGCTGACGACGCAGGCCCGCGGTGATCAACAGGCGATCATCGAAGAAACCGAGGGTGTCGGAGATCGCGAGGCTGCGGTTGAAGGTCTTGCCGACGATGCCCGGGTCGTTCACATCGCCACCGGCAAAGTTGCCCACCGGCGATGGGGTTTGCACCGGGTGATAGATATTGTTGCTGTAGCGGGTCAGGTCGAAATCATAGGCACTGCGCTGCTCGGCCCAGATCCCGGTCAGGCCGAAGTTGAGCTTATGGCTGACCGGACCCGTATTGAATTTACCGTTGAGGCCGGCCATGACGCTGGTGTTGTCTTCATCGTGGGGAATGAACGAGCCGGTGGTGAACGAGGCGCCGCTGTTGCCGACCAGGGTGGTCGAGTTGTAGCGCCCGACTTCACGGGTGTGCTTGGCGCCGCCGGCCGCGTAGGCGGTCCAGTTGTCGTTCAGGTCGTACTCGGCGCGGAGCATGCCGAAGGTGTCTTCGATGTCGGTGTAGCCCCACTTCGGCGCGTAGTTGGTGTCGGCCGAGGGTGCGTCCGGAATGTGCGTGGCAGTGCCGAGGTTGACCGAGCTGCGGCCACCGTTGACGCGCTCTTTCTGGTAAGCGAAATCACCGGAAATCCGCAGGGCATCACCACGGTAATCCAGGCCAATGGCGAACAGTTTGGAGCGCTGGTTCTGGTGATCGATAGCGGTATCGCCTTCGCGCTGGGACAGATTGATCCTTGCGCCGAAACGGTTGTCTTCACCAAAACGCTGGCCAATATCGAAGTGATGACCGATGCGCCCTTCGCTATTGATGTCGGTGGTGTAGCGACGCAGCGGCACGTCACCGGCGCGCTTGGGTTGCAGGTTGACACCACCGCCGATGCCCGAGCCGGTCGGGGTTACGCCATTGATAAAGGCGTTCGGGCCCTTGAACACTTCCACGCGCTCCAGAGCATCGGTGGAAATGATCTGCCGTGGCAGCACGCCGTACAGGCCGTTATAGGAAATATCGTCACCGTTGAGCGGTAGGCCGCGGATCATGAAAACCTGCGCCTGGTTGCCGTAGCCCGAGGCCTGGCGCACGGAGGAATCGTTGAGCAGCACATCGGCGACGTTTTCAGCCTGCTGATCCTGGATCAGTTGCTCGGTGTAGGACGCGGCGCTGAAGGGTACGTCCATCATGTCCTGATTGCCCAACACGCCCAATTGGCCGCCGCGAGCGACCTGACCACCGGCGTAGGCGGGGGGCAGGGCATCTGGCGCTGGGGCCTGAGCGTTGATGTTGACGTTGTCGAGCACCAGTTGTTTGTTATCGCCTTCGGCGGCGTGAGCGGTGACAGTCAGGGAGCACAGCAGGGCGAGAAGCGTCGGACGAAAGGGAGCAGCGAGTCGAGCTGAAGCGGGCATGTTTCGTACCTGGAGGCGCACGGCCAGTGAGAAAAATAAGGGCTGCGCGCAACTCCTTGCGCAAATGCGACTCCAGGTGCAAATGATAGGTTTTCTCAGTAACGTATTGCAATCAGTTTGTCATCACCTTGAGCTGCCGAAGGGATTGTGTATGGTTAACCCGCCTCAACGGACTGGATGATGGAGCCGCATGCACCCCCCTCGATTACTGATCACCCTCGCCGCCCTGCTCGTACTCGGCGGTTGCGCCAGTCAGCGCAGCGGCGAGCCCGCCCCGCGTCCTCCCGCCGAAGTGAAGGCCGAGATCGTGCGGCTGATGCCGGCCAAAATCGCCGATCGCCAAGGCTGGGCCACCGATATCTACGCCGCGTTCGCCGCGCAACACATCAGCCCGACCACGCAGCATCTGTGCTCGGTGCTGGCCGTTGCCGAGCAGGAGTCGACCTTTCAGGCTGACCCTACTGTGCCGGGCCTGGGCAAAATCGCCCGCGACGAAATCGACCGTCGTGCCGGCAACATTCATATCCCCGGTTTGTTGGTCAGCGGCGCCCTGCAAGTGCGTTCTCCCAATGGCAAAAGCTACAGCGAGCGCTTGAATGCGGCGCGTAGCGAGAAGGAGTTGAGCGCAATTTTCGACGACTTCATCGGCATGGTGCCCATGGGCGGCACGCTGTTTGGCGGCTTCAACCCGGTGCACACCGGCGGGCCGATGCAGGTCAGCATCGAATTCGCCGAGCAGCATGCCAAGGATTACCCGTACCCGGTGGCCGGCACGATCCGCCATGAAGTGTTCAGTCGTCGCGGCGGTATGTATTTCGGTATCGCCCATTTGCTCGGCTACCCCGTCAGTTATCGCGAACCGCTGTACCGCTTCGCCGACTTCAACGCCGGTTGGTACGCCAGCCGCAATGCCGCGTTTCAGAACGCCGTCAGCCGCGCTTCGGGCATCCCGTTGGCACTGGATGGCGACCTGATTCGCTATGACTCGATCATGCCCGGAAGCACTGAACTGGCCGTGCGCACCCTGGGCAAGTCCTTGGGCATGCGTAATCCGACCATTCGCGATCAATTGGAAAAGGGCAAAACCCTGGCATTCGAAGAGACCAGGCTTTATCAGCGTGTATTCGAGTTGGCCGAGAAAACCGAGGGTAAAACACTGCCGCGTGCGGTGTTGCCGGGGATCGTGCTGCAGAGCCCGAAAATCACCCGCAAACTGACCACCGCCTGGTTCGCCAAGCGGGTGGACGAACGCTACAAACGCTGTATGGCCAAGGCTGGCTGATTGTTGCAGACATAAAAAACCCGGCTGATGGGCGCCGGGTTTTTCTGGTTTGTTGCGATGACGCCATTCATTCAAGCGTTGCGCAGTTCGTTCAGACGATCAGCACCACCTTCAGCGACGGTGTTGCCGTGCAGGCGATCCGAGCCATCAGCGGCGACGGTGTTGCCTTGCAGGCGATCCGAACCGTCAGCGGCGACGGTGTTGCCTTGCAAGCGATCCGAGCCGTCAGCGGCGACGGTGTTGCCTTGCAGGCGATCCGAGCCGTCAGCGGCGACGGTGTTGCCTTGCAGGCGATCCGAGCCATCGGCGGCGACGGTGTTCTGGTACAGACGATCCGAACCATCAGCGGCGATCATCGTGTGCGCTGGAGTTGCGGCAAAAGCGTTAATTGCGAAAACCGAGAAAGCGATGCTGAGAAGCGTTTGGCGTTTCATGATGGTGTGCTCCGGGGTGTTATTGGTTGGTATGGAGCAGATGTTACGCCGGAGATTTTTTATGAGAACTTCATTGCCGTGATTGTGAACATCGATGCCGATGATGATTGCCAGAACTCGCAGCTTAGCGCTTCACAACACCTTCACTGCGCGCCCGATCGCCTGAATCGGCCCGGTCGGTTTGCCAATCGGCGAACCGTTGGCGCCTTCCAGCGTCAGCTCGAACAGCTGATTGGGTTGCAGCGGGGGCAGCTTGTCCAGCGGCACTTTCAATGCCTGTCCCGGTTTGACCAGGCCCAGTGACACCGGTCCTTGCCAGCCGTCAGCCTTGGTCCAGAATTCCAGGGCCTTGTCCGCCGGCACCTCCACCACGCCCAGCGGAATCAACTGAATCTCCCGCGAATTACTGGCCTGAATCACCCAGCCCGGGGCCTTGTCCTGCGGTGCGACCAGTACCACCAGATAACTCGGCTTCGGCGTGGTCTGGGTCAGCAGGATCGAGCCGAGCAGCAATGTCGCGGCCAATCCGGCAGCCGTCAGTCCACGCCACAGCGGCAGCAGATTCCACCATGAGGTTTTCACCGAGGCATGTATTTTGGGTGTGAGCCGTTCAACACTGCGCTCAATCCGTGGCCAGAGTTGTGGTGACGGCTGTTGCGGCGCGGCGAGCTCGGTCAGGTCCAGCAGGCGTCGTTCCCAGGCCTCCACCGCGGCACGCAGTTCGGGGTCGGTCGGCAGGCGTCGTTGAACCTTGGCGCGATCTTCCGCCGGGAGCGTGCCCAGCACATATTCACTGGCCAGTTCATCGCGTTCCTGTGCCGATTCAGTGGTCATCCCATGCACTCCCGCAAAGCGTTGAGGCTGCGTTTGATCCATGCTTTGACGGTGCCCAGCGGCGTATCGAGACGCGTGGAAATCTGCGCATGGCTGTAGCCGTCGACATAGGCGTGAAGGATGCAGCTTCGGCGTTGTGGATCGAGCTGTTCCAGGCAGCGGTGAATGCGCGCCGAATGCGCCTGGGCATCGAAGCCGTCATCGTCGTGCGTGGCCATTTCATGATCTTCACTGAACGGCGTTTCCCGGGCCTGATTGCGCAATAGATTCAGCGCCAGGTGCCGGGTCACGGTGAACATCCAGCCACGCGCCGAACCGCGCGCCGGATCGAATCCCGCCGCACCGTTCCAGATTTTGATGAACGCCTCATGGACAATGTCCTCCGCCAGCGCCGTATCGCGCACCAGCCGCTTGGCCACACCCAGCAGGCGCGGGCCCTCCTGCACATACAAATCGCGCAGGGCCGCTCGCTCGCCGCGGGCACAGGCAGCGAGACGGGCTTGGTAATCGAATTCGGATTCGGGTAAGGACATGCAATGCAATCTAGCTCACATTTAACTTCAGCACACAGAGCCCTTTGGCAGCGGCCTTGCCCGCGATGGCGTTGTGTCAGTCGGCATCACTGTCACGGTTACACCGCTTTAGCGAGCAAGCCCGCTCCCACAGGTTTTGCGCTGAGCCTGTGACTTCAGTTCGCCGCCCAGAAAATGTAATCGGCCTGATACTTCACCACTTCCTGCTGGCCCTTGTTGGCTGCCGTGCACTCGCTGCTCGGTGCCACGCCACCCTTGAGCGCAACGCGCTGGATGTAACTCACGCCGCTCATGGCGCCTTTGCCTTCGGCCGGGTTGGCCTTGACCAGTTGATAGGGCAGATTGCCCGCGCCCGATGGCGCCACCGCCAGTTGCGTGCCGGTGATTTTCGAACCGTCTTTAGCCTGCCAGGTAGCCGGTGGGCCATAGTAGGTGCCCACCTGCTTGCCGCTGCGATCATTGAGCACCGCTTTCGGCCCGACGAAGGTCCACTCGGTCTGCCCGGCCATATTGGGTTTGTCGCGGCACTCGTAGGTGACCTCGCCGACACCGGTGGTTTCCATCGCGATCTTGTGGCCGGCCGGCACTTTGATGGTGTCGGGGTAACTGCTTTGGGCGAAGGCCGTCGAGGTGGCTGCAAGCAAACCGGTGAAGCAAATCAGCTGTGTGGTGTTCATCAGTGTTTTCTCCGAAAGGGGTAGATCGCTGGCAGCCAACAGTGGCTGTTACAGGGACTACCCGTGGCGGAGCCGATTGGATGCAGTGCCTGGAAAATATTCTTAAGGCATCGCAATTTCCCTTGTGGGAGCGGGCTTGCTCGCGAAGGCGATGGGTCAATCACAGCTCATGAAACAGGCACACCGCTTTCGCGAGCAAGCCCGCTCCCACAGGGTTCTTCTTCAGGCTTGAGGCCGGAGGCTTTCAGCAGTTCCTGGGTATAGGGATGCTGCGGCGCCGCAAAGATCTTTCGCGAAGCACCTTGTTCAACGACTTTGCCATCCTTGATCACTATCAAGTCATGGGCCAGGGCATGCACCACCGCCAGATCATGGCTGATGAACAAATACGTCAGCCCGTGCTTGATCTGCAATTGCCGCAGTAACTCCACCACCTGCTTCTGCACCGTGCGATCGAGCGCCGAGGTCGGTTCATCGAGCAGAATCAGCGCCGGTTCCAGCACCAATGCCCGGGCGATGGAAATGCGTTGGCGCTGGCCGCCGGAAAATTCATGGGGATAGCGATGACGACTTTGCGGATCAAGCCCGACTTCCTCCAGTACGCGAATCACCGCTGTCTCTCGCTCAGCCTCGGTGCCGATGCCATGGGTCAGCAAGCCCTCGGCAATGATCTGCTGCACCGACATGCGCGGGCTTAGGCTGCCGAACGGGTCTTGGAACACCACCTGAATCTGCCGGCGCAACGGGCGCATCAAACGCTGATTGAGCAGGCTCAGTTGCTTGTTGCCGAAACGGATATTGCCCTGCGATTCCACTAACCGCAGGATCGCCTGACCCAGCGTCGATTTGCCCGAGCCGGACTCGCCGACAATCCCCAGGGTCTTGCCCCGTTGCAGGCTGAAACTGACGCCATCGACCGCTTTGATGTAGTCCTGCTGACGGCTGAACAGCGCTTTGGGCAGTGGGAACCAGACTTTCAGGTCATCCACCTCCAGCAAGTTGTGATCGTATTGACTCGGCACGGGTGCGCCGCTCGGTTCCGCCTCGATCAACAAGCGGCTGTAAGGATGCTGTGGGGCGCGAAACAGGGTTTCGCAATCGGCCTGTTCGACGATCTCGCCGTGACGCATCACGCACACCCGCTGAGCGATGCGCCGGACCAGATTGAGGTCGTGACTGATCACCAGCAGCGACATCCCGAGTCGCTGTTGCAACTCGATCAGCAGCTCAAGAATCTTCTGCTGCACGGTGACGTCGAGCGCGGTGGTCGGTTCGTCGGCGATTAACAGTTCTGGCTCGTTGGCCAGCGCCATGGCGATCATCACCCGCTGCCGCTGGCCGCCGGAGAGTTGGTGCGGATAGGCTTTCAAACGCTGCAAAGGTTGGCGAATGCCGACCAGTTCCAGTAACTCCAAGGTGCGAGCGCGGGCGGCGCGGCCCTTCAGCCCCTTGTGGATTTCCAGCACTTCGCTGACCTGTTTTTCCACGGTGTGCAACGGGTTCAGCGAAGTCATCGGCTCCTGGAAAATCATCGCTATCCGGTTGCCGCGCAAGCCGCGCATCTGTTGCTCGCTGGCGTGCAGCAAGTCCACGCCGTTGTAGCGGATGCTGCCCGTGCTGCTGACGGTTTTACCCGGCAGCAAGCGCAGGATCGAATGCGCCGTCACCGACTTGCCCGAGCCGGATTCGCCGACCAGCGCCAAACACTCGCCACGGCGAATGTCCAGGTTCAAACCGTGCACCACTGCCTGCCCGGCGAAGGCGACGCGCAGGTCGCGGATCTCGATCAAATGGTTGTTCATGTCAGCTCCGCTGATCAGGATTGTGGGTCGAATGCATCACGGCAAGCCTCACCAATAAACACCAGCAACGACAGAATCAGCGCCAACGCGAAAAACGCCGTCAGCCCCAGCCATGGCGCTTGCAGATTGCGCTTGGCCTGGCCGATCAACTCGCCCAGCGACGCCGTGCCCGCCGGCATGCCGAAACCGAGAAAATCCAGCGCAGTGAGGGTGGCGATAGCGCCGGTCAGAATGAACGGCAGGTAGGTGAGGGTGGATGTCATCGCATTGGGCAGGATGTGCCGGCGCATCAGTTCGCTGTCGGTCAGGCCCAAGGCTCGCGCTGCTTTGACGTATTCCAGATTGCGCCCACGGAGAAACTCGGCGCGCACCACGTCGACCAGCGCCAGCCACGAGAACAGCGCCATGATCCCCAGCAGCCACCAGAAGCTTGGCGAAACGAAGCCAGACAAAATGATCAGCAGGTACAGCACCGGCAACCCTGACCAGATTTCCAGAATCCGTTGCCCAAGCAAGTCGACCCAGCCGCCGTAGTAACCCTGCAACGCCCCGGCCACGATGCCGATCAATGCGCTGATGCCGGTGAGGATCAACGCAAACAGGATCGAGATCCGCGTGCCGAAAATCACTCGCGCCAACACGTCCCGCGCCTGATCGTCGGTGCCCAGCCAATTGCTCGTCGAAGGCGGGCTCGGTGCCGGTTCGGTGAGGTCGTAATTGACCGTGTCGTCACTGAACGGGATCGGCGGGAACAGCATCCAGCCGCCCTGATCCTCGATCAGTTTGTGTACGTAGGCGCTGGCATAGTCCGGCTGGAACGGCAGCTCGCCGCCGAAATCGGTTTCCAGGTAATCACTGAGGATGGGGAAGTAATAGGCGTCGTGGTAGCGGATCACCAACGGTTTGTCGTTGGCGATCAATTCGCCACCCAGGCAGATCAGGCACAGACCGATGAACAGCCACAGTGACCAGCACCCGCGCCGGTTGGCCTTGAATTGAGCGACACGGCGCTGGCCCAGAGGAGAGAGAGTGAACATCAGGCAGTCCTCGCCGAGAAGTCGATGCGCGGGTCGAGCAGGGTGTAGCAGAGGTCGCCGATCAACTTGATCAGCAGGCCGAACAGGGTGAACAGAAACAGCGCGCCGAACACCACCGGATAGTCCCGCGACACCGCCGCCTCGTAACTCATGCGCCCGAGGCCGTCGAGGTTGAAGAGGGTTTCGATCAGCAAGGAACCGGCGAAGAACACCTCGATCAGTGCCGACGGCACCCCGGCGACCACCAGCAGCATGGCGTTGCGAAACACATGGCCGTAAAGCACGCGCCGTTCGGTCAAACCCTTGGCCCGCGCCGTGATGACGTACTGGCGGCTGATCTCGTTGAGGAAGCTGTTCTTGGTCAGGATCGTCAGTGTGGCGAAGCCGCCGATCACCAATGCGGTCACCGGCAACACCAGGTGCCAGAGGTAGTCGCCGACCTTGCCCAGCGTGCTGAGGCTGTCGAAGTCATCCGAGAACAGCCCTTGCACCGGGAACCAGTTGACGTAGCTGCCGCCGGCAAACACCACGATCAGCAGAATCGCGAACAGAAACGCCGGCATCGCATAGCCGATGATGATCGCCGTGCTGCTCCAGACATCGAAGGCGCTGCCGTTCTTGACCGCTTTGCCGATACCCAGCGGGATCGAGATCAGATAGGTGATCAGCGTCGCCCACAAGCCGAGGGACAGCGACACCGGCAGTTTCTGAATGATCAGGTCGGTAACCTTGGCGCCACGAAAAAAACTGCTGCCCAGATCCAGTTGCGCGTAGTTTTTCAGCATCAGCCACAGGCGTTCATGCAGCGGTTTGTCGAATCCGTAGTGGTGTTTGATTTCTTCGATCAGCGCCGGGTCCAGACCGCGACTGCTGCGCCCGGCGCCGCCAATTGCCGCGACCTCGCCACCACCGCCCATGCTGTGCCCGCCAAAGCCTTGCAGGCGGGCGATGGCTTGCTCCACCGGGCCACCCGGCGCGGCCTGCACGATGAGGAAGTTGACCACCAGAATGCACAGCAACGTCGGGATGATCAGCAGCAGGCGTCGACTCAGATAGCGCAGCATGTCACTGGCCCCCCGCACGTTGTGCGTGCATCTGTTGCGTGGTCAACGGCTTGGCCGAGACTTCCCACCAGGTGTTGAGGCCTTCGTCGTACGCCGGTTGCACCGGCGGCATGCCGAAACGGTTCTGGTACACCGTCGGCGTGCCCTTGGAGTAGTAGTTGGGAATCATGTAGTAACCCCATTGCAGCACCCGGTCGAGGGCGCGGGCGTAATGCACCATGGCGTCGCGGGTGTTGGCCTGGACCAGGCCGTCGATCAACTGATCAACCGCCGGGTTGGCCAACACCATCGAGTTGGAACTGCCGACTTGCGTGGCACTTTGCGAGGCGTAGAGGCTGTACAACTCGCGGCCGGGAGAGACGATCGGATCGCCGCTGCGCGGGAAACTGGTGACGATCATGTCGTAGTCCCGGGCATTAAGCCGATTGACGTACTGCGCCGAATCGATCCGGCGCAGATTGAGGGTGATGCCGATCTGCGCGAGGGTGCGTTTGAACGGCAGCAACATGCGGTCGAAGCCGCCCTGACCGTCGAGAAAGGTGAACGCCAGCGGCTCACCGTTGGCGTTGACCAACCGATTGTTTTTCGCCGTCCAGCCGGCCTCGGCCAGCAGCTTCAGCGCCTGCAATTGCTTGTCACGGATATAGCCGCTGCCATCGGTTTCCGGCGCCTTGTAGACCTCGGTAAATACTTCGTCGGGGATCTGCCCGCGCAGCGGTTCGAGGATTTTCAGTTCCTCGGCGTCAGGCAGCGCGGTGGCGGCCATTTCGCTTTTGGGCCAGTAGCTGTTCTGACGCACGTAGAAGCCGCGCATCATCTGCTTGTTGGTCCACTCGAAATCCCACAACAGGCTGATCGCCTGACGCACGCGGCGATCCTGGAAAATCGGGTTTTGCAGGTTGAACACGAAGCCCTGCGCCGCCGTCGGTTTTTCCGGGGCGAGGATTGACTGTTGCAGGCGCCCATCGCGCAGCGCCGGGCTGTCGTAGCCGACCACATAACCGGAGGATGAAAACTCGCGGTTGTAGTCGAATGCGCCGGCCTGCAGCAATTGTCGGGCGACGTCGGTGTCGCCGTAGAAATTCACCGTAAGGGTGTCGAAGTTGTACATCCCGCGACTGACCGGCAGGTCTTTGCCCCACCAGTGCGGGTCGCGCTCGAAACTGATGCTGCGCCCGGCGTCGACCTTGCTGACCCGGTACGGGCCGCTGCCCAGCGGGGGCTCGAAACCGCCGCCATTGGCGAAGTCGCGGGTTTTCCACCAGTGTTCGGGCACCACGCGCATCGTCGCCAGATCCAGCGCCAGCGTGCGATTCAGATTGTTCTTGAAGGTGAAACGCACCTGCTTTGGGCCTTCGATCAACACGTCCTGCACGTCGGCGTATTGCTGGCGATAACTCAGGCTGCCCTTGGTCATCAGCAGGTTGAAGGTGTAGCGCACGTCTTCGGCGGTGATCGGCGTGCCGTCGGCGAAGCGTGCCTTGGGGTTCAGGGTGAAACGCACCCAGAGTCCTGCGCGATCGCGCTCCATCTGCTGCGCGACCAGGCCGTAGACGGTGTAGGGCTCGTCCAGCGAACGGAACGCCAGCGGCGAATACACCCAATCGTTGACCTGCACCACGGAAATGCCCTGATCGGCATACGGGGTGATGTAGTTGTATTGGCCAATCTCCATCGACGCGCGGCTGAGTGAGCCACCCTTGGGCGCGTGGGGATCGACGAAATCGAAATGCTGAAAACCCGCCGGGTATTTCGGCGCTTCGCCGTACACCGTCATCGCATAGCTGCCGACGGCCAGCGCAGGTGCCGCGTTGCACAGCAGCGTGCTGCCGAGCAGCAGAGCGGCCATGTTGCGCATGAAAGTCATGAAGTCACTCCTTAATTCCTGAATGCACACAGATCAATCTGTGGGAAGGGGCTGCTCCCGAAGGCGATGGATCAGTGAAGGGGGTGTTGACTGACACATCGCCTTCGGGAGCAAGCCCCCTCCCACAGGGGAGACATCTGGTGTTTGCGGTTAGAAGTGGTAAGTCATGCGCGCGAACAGCGTGCGGCCCAGCGGGTCGGTGTAGCGCGGGTCATAGCCGCTCTGGAAGTTGTAAGCCTGGTTGGAGAACGGTGGGTTGCGGTCGAACATGTTTTTCATCCCCGCGTCCACGTCCAGCACCTTGTCGAAGGTGTAGCCGGCCGACAGATCCCACACCGAATACGACGCGACCCGCGCGTGGGTATCGCGGTCGTAGTCGTTGTAGCCGGTGGTGAAGCGGTTGGTCAGCGACGCCCGTGCCGCGCCGAAGGTCCAGCTGCCGGTCAGGTTGTGCTTCCAGCGCGCAACCACGCCGTCACCCTGGAAGTCGCCGACCTTGTCGGTGAACGGACCTTTGATGGTGCTCTGGAAGTCGTATTCGTCGACGTAGGTGCCCTGCAGCCCGAGACCGAACTGGCCGTACGGGGTATTCGGGAAACGATAATCGAGCGACACATCGATGCCGTTGGTTTCGACGATGCCCAGGTTGGCGTTGCCGGTGACGATGTAGTTGAGCGTGCCGTCGGCGTTGCGCACGAAGCGGTCGGAGTAGCTGCCGGCCTGATCAAACACGGTGGACTCCGGGAATGGCTGGATCTGATTGGAGATGTGAATCCACCAGAAATCCAGGCCCACGGAAAGGTTGCTCATTGGCTGATAAACGAAGCCCAGTGTCACGTTGCGTGCCTTCTCCGGGGCCAGATCCTCGTTGCCGCCGATCTGGTTGAGGAACTGCTGACCGCAATCGCGCCCGCCGTTGCCGCCCGGTTGCACCACGCCGCCGGTACACAGCACCGGATCGTTGTAGTAGCCCTGGGTGTACGTGATGCTGCGCGGTGAATACAGCTCGTAAAGCGACGGCGCACGGAAGCCTTCGCTGTACGCGCCACGCACCACCAGTTCTTTGAGCGGCTGGTAGCGGAACGAGTATTTCGGGTTGGTGGTGCTGCCGAAGTCGCTGTATTTGTCGTGGCGTACGGCGGCGGACAGTTCGAGGCTGTCGAGCACCGGTACGTTGATTTCCGCGTAGGCGGCTTTCACGCTGCGGTCGCCTTCGACGCTGCCGGCCGGGTCGATACCCAGGCTCTGAATGTCGCCGGCAAACTGCTCGAAGTCCTGATGGAATTTCTCTTTGCGGTACTCGCCGCCCAACGCCAGACCGGATGGACCGGCACCGAACCAGTCACCGATTTCGCGGCTGATCCGACCGTCGAAACCGGCGACCCGGCCAACAGCGGTGGAGTAGGCACCGTGGTAGGCAGCGTTGTCGATGTACTGCTGACCGGCAGCCGATTGCGGGCCGAACGGATTGAGCAGGCCGCTGGCCAGACCATCGATCATGGCTTGATCGCTGACATAACCGCTGGTGACGCTGGAAACGATTTTGTTCTGGTTGTACGAGGCGCCGACGTTGTAATCCCAGCCGCCGACCAGACCGTCGAAGCTCAGCAAGAAGCGCTGGCTGGTGTTCTGGTCTTTCGACTCACGCGGGCCGGCGGCGGTTTCGCGCCAGTTCACATCCACGGGTTGGGTGGGGTCGAGGGCGAACCCGGTGGGGCCTGGCGTGATGCCGTTGCCGGGGTAGTAGGGCGATGAGGCATCCAGGCTCAGGCCGGTCAGTGGCGCGGGACCGACCGCCGTGGCGTTGTTGTTGCGCGACCAGAAGTACTCGAGGTTGACGTTGTGGTCGTCCGCCAGTTTGCCGGTGGTCTTGCCGAAGAAAGATGTCTTCTCGGTTTGTGGCACCAGGTCGATGTATTCACGGGTGCTGAAGCGGCACACGCCATCGCGCGCCACCAGGTTAGGCCCGTTGCAATTGCTGCTGGCCAACGGGTTGGTTGCGTTGCCGTTCTGGCTGTAGTTGCCGGGGAACGCGGTGCCGGAGGTCTGATCCAGGCCGCGCCCGGGCACGTAGTCGCGGGCGAAGGAGCGGTCATTGGCGTCGAGGTTCTGCTGCTTGTTGTAATTGAACACACCGAGCACGTTGAAGCGGTCTTCTTCCAGGTCACCGAAGCCCCAACTGGCGCTCATGTCCTTGGTCGCACCGCCGCCACTGTGGGTCGGGGTTTCGCCGCCGAGGGTGAGTTGGCCGTCAGTCAGGGATTTTTTGGTGATGAAGTTGATCACGCCGCCGATGGCGTCGGTGCCGTAGAGCGCCGAGGCGCCGTCGCGCAGCACTTCCACGCGCTCGATCGCGGCAAACGGGATCATGTTCAGGTCCACCGCGCCGCCGGCGGAGTTGGTGCCTGACAACGCGTTGTTGGCCAGGCGTCGACCGTTGAGCAGCACCAGGGTTTTGTTGGCGCCGATGCCACGCATGTCGGCGAACGAAGCGCCACCGGTGGCGGCGCCAACCGAGCCGGCACTGTTGTTGATCGACTGGCTGCCGGTGATGCGCTGCACCAGTTCGGCGGTGGTGGTCACGCCCTGTTTGCGCAGCTCATCGGCCTTGAGAATAGTGATCGGTACCGCCGTTTCGGCATCGACCCGGCGAATCGCCGAACCGGTCACTTCGACCCGTTGCAGTTGCGTGGTCGGCGCAACGACCGCGGCGGCTGCCGGAACAGCCGCATTCTCGTCCTCGGCCGCTTGCACGGTCCCGGCGCCCATCCCCATGGCCACCAGATACAGCGGAACAAAACGGTGGCGAGAAATCGTGGCCACCAATGGTTTGAGCGTGAAGCGTGGAGTGTTCATCAGCATGGTTGTTTCCGACTTTATCAGACGTTATCGAATTGGCCTTGTGAGCCCCTCATTGCTCCGCTTTCGGTGATACCTCGTGCGGAAAACCACTTTCTTCAAGCAAGCCGATCCCCTCCGAAAGGCGCGTTGCGTTTTTCGGTCGGCGGGTTGCGACGGGATTCGATCAGCGGTATCGGGCGCGTTTCTCAAGGCGCGCCCGGCACCGCACTCAGTGGGTGGTCATCACCGATATTTTGCTGATGCCCGAGCGTTCGATGGACGCCATGGCCTTGGCCACCTGCCCATAGTTGACCGCGGAGTCGGCCTGAAGCTGAACGCGCACATCGGCATCCTTGGCCTTGACCTCCTTGAGGCTGGCCTCCAGGGATTCCGGGGCCAGTTCGGTCTTGGCCAGATAAAACTTGCCGTCCTGATCGACGCTGACCACCACTGGGTCTTTTTTCTCAGCGGGGGCGACGGCGTCGGTTTTTGGCAGGTTGACCTTGATCGCGTTGGTCATCAGCGGCGCGGTGACGATGAACACCACCAGCAACACGAGCATCACGTCCACCAGCGGCGTGACGTTCATTTCGCTGAGCACTTCATCGCTGTCTTGAGTGGAGAAGGACATCAGCTGGCCTCCCGCACGGCGGCTGTGGTTTTGCTGGCAATGGCCTGACGGTTGACGGAAAACGCACTGCGCGAGGCGAGGGCGTCGAAGTCATGGGCGAAGTCGTCCATGTCGGCCGAGGCGAGTTTGAGTCGACGCAGGAAGAAGTTGTAAATCAGCACTGCCGGCACGGCGACGGCGATCCCCACGCCCGTGGCGATCAATGCATGGCCGATAGGGCCGGCGACGGCTTCAAGGCTGGCCGAACCGGTCTCGCCGATGCTTTTCAGCGCTTCCATGATTCCCCATACGGTGCCGAACAGGCCAATGAAGGGCGCCGTGCTACCGATACTGGCGAGGATCGCCTGACCGTTTTCCAGCGAGCGGCGTTCTTTCTGGATCTGCTGGCGCAGGTTGCGTTCCAGGCGATCCGACCGGTTGATGGTGTGCGCCAGTTGCTGAGTGGTACGCGGCGATTCTTCGACCAACAACGCTTCGAACCCGCTGCTGGCGATGCGCGCCAGGGCGCCGGGGTATTGGCTGGCATGTTCTGCGGCGGTGAGCAGGTCCGGCGCGCCCCAGAAGGCTTTGCTGAACTGTTTGTTCTGCGTTTTCTGGCGCAGGTATTGCGCCGACTTGACCAGCAGGATCGCCCAACTGACCACGGAAAACAGCACCAGGCCCCAGAGCACACCGGGGACAATCATCGAAGACAAATCGTTCATGGTTACACCTCGCTTGCGTTATTCGGTTGTGCGTTGATTGAGCGTTCTGTTATTGCGGCAATTTGAAATCGATGGTCTGTGTGGCGAAGCCGTCTATCGGCGTGTCACCGCGCTTGGCTGGAATGAATTTCCAGTTCTTCACCGCGGCGACGGCGGCGTCATCCAATTGCGGCTTGCCACTGGACTTGGTCACCGTCACCGAGCCGGCGCGACCGCTGGCCAGCACCTGAATGCGCAGCACCACGCGGCCCTCCCAGTTACGCCGCAGCGCCAGGGACGGGTATTGCGGCGGTGGGTTGCCGAGGCTGGCAAGGCCGGAAATGGCGGCCGATTCCTTGACCGGGCCCGGCGCGGCGGCCGGAGCCGGTGGCGCACTCGGGGTGGCAGGGGCGGCCGGGGCGGCTGGTTGCGCCGGGGCGGGCGGAGCTTTTGGCGGCTCGACTTTCTTCACCGGTTTGGGTTTTTGCACCGGTTTCGGTTTTTCGATGGGCTTGGGCTTCTCCACCGGTTTGGGGGGCGGCTTGACCGCGTCTTCGTCTTCCACCGGTTGCTCGGGTTCGGGTGGCGGTGGTGGCGGCGGCTCGGGCGTAGGCGGTGCCGGTGGCGTCGGGCTGGTCAGCTCGACGGTCATTTCCGGGATCTGCGGTGGCGTCGGCAGTGGCTCGGGTCGGCTCTGTTGAAGAAACCACCAGGCGCCGCCGTGTATCAATGCCGACACGGCAACCAGCAACACCATCTGCTGTTTGTTCAAACCGCCGGGTTGCGACGTGTTGGCTTTGAAGGCCGGCCTGCCCGAAGCCGGCGGGATCGGCGTTTCCCGTAACGGTCCCGGCAGGGTTCTGTGCTTTACCGCATCGTTCATTAAAGCTCCCTCGGGTGGATGAAGGGCAATAAGTTGCCGTCCGAACATTGGCGTCATGTTCGAGTGGGTGGGTGCAACTTTCTTTTGGGTGTGCGTAAGCCGATAGTTGAACTATCTATTAAACAAAGCTTGCGTACAGTTACCGGCGTGGCGCTATCGAGTTCGCATGTTCATCATCCATTCCCTGGTGTTCTTCTTTGTCGGTTTTGGCTGTTGTGCATCTTCGTGTTTGCAACCGTTGTGCCAGATGTTGCTGAAATGTAGCGCGAGTATTTCATCGCTGTTACCCATGTCGCATTTATATAAGTTTTATGGGCGGCCGGGGTTTTCTCCGGCGCATGAATCTCCACAACTCCGTATTCCGGGGCTTTTTTGCAGGCGAGTCAGACCGTGCGCTGTATCGTGCCGGTTGGCGAGATAGAGCGGTCGCGTTCTGGTCAGTCGGGGCACTTGATGGTGCGAGGCGGACTGATTTGGTGCGGGTCAATGTTTTAGCGGGTCACAGGCCATGTTCCTTGTTTTTGTTTAAATGAAGTCGATGTTTAAAGTGTTGCTTAGTTAAGGTTGGAAGAGCGCTTTTGGTGCATTTGAAGTGTTGGAAGTTATTGTTCGACAATCGGCTGCTGCAGCATTTAAGCATCGCAGGTACAGTCACTTAATGTGTTGTATTTAAAAAATAAATAACACGCCGCCGTCGGCGCGTAACTCCGCGCCGAACACAATGCGTGGTCGCTTGGGTCAGGTAATAAAGTAAATGTTGTGCCCGTCTGGACTGTTCAGGTGAACACGTCTTTGGGCCGATCGCGGTAAACGGGCAGTGACGCGGCAGAGCGATTGAAGACTCACGCGGTGAACTCCTTGTTGCCAGCTCGGATACGCGAACTTTTGGTTCGGTATCGCACCTTACAAGAACGCGGATAGCGTTCGATGATTGCTCTTGGTGCGGGATGGGCACCGTCAGCGCTGTTTTGCGAGGCTTGAATTCGCAAGTGGCGAGTGCATGGGAAAAGCGTGCCAATCAGGACACAAAGGCAAGAATATTTCTACATCAGGGCCGTGGGCATCTACCCTTGAGTCTGATGTGTTGGGTTGGCCTTGAGCAGGAGAGTGTATGTATCAACTCTACGGACACCGCAACTCAGGCGCAGCCGCCATCGAAGCGGCGCTGGAACTGTGCCAGATTGCTTATCGCTTCATTGATATCGAAGCCAGCGCCGAAGCCGCCGAGGCGTTGGCGCAACTCAATCCACTGAAACAGATCCCGACCCTGCAACTGCCCGATGGCCGTGCGATCACCGAGAGCGCGGCGATTCTGATTCATCTGGGCCTGACCTTTCCCAAGTCTGGATTGCTGCCCGCCAAGGCTGACGCTCGCGATCAGGCCATTCGCGGCCTGGTGTATATCGTCAGCAATTGCTACGCGGCGGTCGGAGTCGTTGACTACCCCGAGCGCTGGCTGGTGATGCCTGACGAAGCGGCGCGGCAGAATCTGATGGCTGGCGCCCGCGAGCGCTTGCACTGGAGTTGGGAAGTGTTCGCCGACCAGTTCTCCGCCGAGTTGTACCTGGACGACGAAATACCGGGAGCGCTGGATGTGTTGGCGGCAGTGGTGACGCGCTGGGCGGGCAGCCGCGAGCATTTGCGCCAGACGCGCCCGGGGTTTTATGCCTGGCTACAGCGCATTGATCGGCATCCGGTGCTGGCACCGGTGTTTGCCCGGCATTGGCCTTCCTGAACAGCGAGGGTCCAAAGTGGGAGCGGGCATTGTGTTGCATTGGAGATCACTCCCCGCGAATGTACTGCTCCAGCTGTTTGATCAGCTCGGCCTGTTCGGCAATCGCCTCTTTCACCAGGTCACCAATCGACAGCAGCCCGATCAGTTTGCCGTCTTGCACTACCGGCAAGTGACGCAGGCGTTTGTCGGACATGATGCTCAGGCACGTGTCGACAGTCTGGTGAGTGTCCACCGTGATCACTGGCGAGACCATGATGTCGCGCACGGGCGTGCCCACCGATGAGCGGCCATGCAGCACCAGTTTGCGTGCGTAATCGCGTTCACTGATGATGCCCAGCACCTCATCGTTCTCCACCACCAGCAAGGCGCCGACGTTTTTCTCGGCCATCTTCATCAGCGCTTCGAGCACCATGTGATCAGGTTTGATCTGGTGCACTTCCTGATTTTTCTGATCTTTGAGCTTGAGCAGTTGGGCGACGGTCTTCATGGCAGTTACTCAGGTGTTGTCGTTGTTATCCAAGCATCGTAGACACTGGCGCTCAGGGCAAGGTGGCAAAGCGGCAGATAGCACGCAAAAAACGTCATTTGACGGTTTTTTCAGCGTTTGTCGGACATTTATCACAAGGGCCATGCCGTGCAATGCCGCGTAGAATGCCCCAGTGTTTCAATTTCTGAGGTTGCAGTGGTGGATTTACAGCAGGGCTTCGTCCTGACCCGGCATTGGCGCGATACCCCGGCCGGCACCGAAGTCGAGTTCTGGCTGGCGACCGATGCCGGGCCGCGCCGTGTGCGCCTTCCTCATCAGCCGTCAGTCGCGTTTATCCCCGCCGAGCAGCGCGAAGCCGCCGAACGTTTGCTGCATGACGAAAAGAATGTGGAACTGCGCCCGCTGGCCCTGCAGGATTTCGAACATCGTCCGGTACTGGGTCTGTATTGCCAGCAGCACGGCCAGTTGATGCGCCTGGAAACGGCGCTCAACCGCGCCGGCGTCGATGTCTTCGAGGCCGATGTGCGCCCACCGGAACGCTTTCTGATGGAACGCTTCATCACCGCCCCGGTGTGGTTCAACGGCACGCCCGATGCTGACGGCACGCTGCTCAACGCCCACCTCAAACCCGCCCCCGAATACCGGCCGAAACTGCGCCTGGTCTCGCTGGACATCGAAACCACCGAAACCGGCGAGCTGTATTCCATCGCCCTGGAAGGCTGCGGCGAGCGTCAGGTGTACATGCTCGGCACGGCGAACGGTGACGCCAGCATCGTCGACTTCGACCTCCAGTACTGCGACTCGCGCACGGTCATCTTGAAAGAACTCAATGACTGGTTCGCCCGCCATGACCCCGACGCAATCATCGGCTGGAACGTGGTGCAGTTCGACCTGCGCATCCTTCACGAACACGCACGACGCCTCGGCGTACCGCTGAAGCTCGGCCGGGGCGGCGAGGAAATGCAGTGGCGCGAGCACGGCAGCCGCCATCATTATTTCGCCTCGGCAGCGGGGCGGCTGATCATTGATGGCATCGAATCCCTGCGCTCGGCGACCTGGAGTTTTCCTTCGTTCAGCCTGGAAAACGTCGCTCAGACATTGCTCGGCGAAGGCAAGTCCATCGACAACCCGTACCAACGCATGGACGAAATCAACCGCATGTTCGCCGAGGACAAACCGGCGCTGGCCAAATACAACCTTAAAGACTGCGAACTGGTCACGCGGATTTTCGCCAAGACCCAACTGCTGACCTTCTTGCTGGAGCGCGCCAGTGTGACCGGCCTGCCGGCGGATCGCAGCGGCGGCTCGGTGGCGGCGTTCACGCATTTGTACATGCCGTTGATGCACCGCCAAGGGTTTGTGGCGCCGAACCTGGGCACCAATGCGCCGCAAGCCAGCCCTGGCGGTTTTGTCATGGAGTCGCAGCCAGGGCTGTATGAGTCGGTGCTGGTGCTCGACTACAAAAGCCTTTATCCCTCGATCATCCGCACGTTTCTGATTGACCCGGTGGGGCTGATCGAAGGCTTGCAACATCCTGACGACGCCGACTCGGTGCCGGGTTTTCGTGGCGCCCGTTTCTCGCGCACCCGGCATTGCCTGCCGTCCATCGTCTCGCGTGTGGCTGAGGGGCGTGAGACTGCCAAACGCGAGCACAACGCGCCGTTGTCGCAGGCACTGAAGATCATCATGAACGCCTTCTACGGCGTGCTCGGCTCCAGCGGTTGCCGGTTCTTCGATACGCGGCTGGCGTCGTCGATCACCCTGCGCGGCCACGAAATCATGCTGCGTACGCGAACGCTGATCGAAGAACAGGGCCACGCGGTGATCTATGGCGACACCGACTCCACGTTTGTCTGGCTGCGTCGCCCCCACGGGCAGGAAGAGGCGGCAAGCATCGGGCAAGCGCTGGTCAAGCATGTCAACGACTGGTGGCGCGAGCACGTGCGTGACGAATACGGGCTGCAAAGCGCCCTCGAATTGCAGTTCGAGGTTCACTACAAACGCTTCCTGATGCCGACCATTCGTGGCGCGGAGGAGGGCAGCAAGAAGCGCTACGCCGGCCTGGTGAGCCGTGCCGACGGCAGCGAAGAAATGGTCTACAAAGGCCTTGAAACCGTACGCACCGACTGGTCGCCGCTGGCCCGGCAATTCCAGCAGGAACTCTACGAGCGCATCTTCCAGCGCAAGCCGTATCAGGATTATGTGCGCGACTACGTGCGTAAAACCCTGGCCGGCGAATTCGATGATCGACTGGTCTACCGCAAGCGCCTGCGCCGCACCCTCGACGATTACGAGCGCAACGTACCGCCCCATGTGCGCGCCGCGCGGCTGGCCGATGATTACAACGCCCGGCACGGTCGGCCACGGCAATACCAGAACGGTGGCTGGATCAGTTACGTGATCACCCTGGCCGGGCCCGAACCGCTGGAAGTGCGCCGCGCCGCCATCGACTACGACCACTACATCAGCCGGCAACTGCAACCGGTGGCGGATGCGATTCTGCCGTTTGTCGACGACGATTTTTCAACCCTGATCGGGGGGCAACTGGGCCTGTTTTGAGTCCAGCAGTTGCAGCGTCCAGTCATCGAGGATGCCGTGGAAGTAGCGTTCCAGCGCCTGGTTGAACAGGCTGTCTTCAGCGGCGAACTGGGCAAACAGCGTCATCGAGGAGTGAAATTTCAAGTCATCGGGATGGCCGAAAATCTCCGCAATCGAACGCTGGCGCACATTCAGCACGAGCTGCGTACAAGTACGCAGCCGCGCGCCGAGCATCGGGTGCTCGAGATAAGCTCGCGCTTCTTCGGCGGTATCGATGGCGAAGCGCCGGGACATCTCACTGCCGCCCAAGCCTGCGAACTGCGGGAAGACAAACCACATCCAGTGGCTGCGCTTGCGGCCCTCAACGAGTTCGCGCTGGACCCGATCAAACACCGGGTCCTGGGCCTGGACGAAACGTTGCAGGTTGAACGGGTCGTTCTGATCTGTGCTTCTCATCGCAAAGCTCTCGCCGGTCGGCGGTGGCTCAGACCATGGCCAGCCGCTGCTTGCGCTTAGGCGCGTGAAACGCCTGGTCCAGCGCTGCCAGATCCCCGGCATCGAGTTGCAGTTGCGCCGCTTGTGCATTGAGTTGCACATGTTCCGGCCGCACCGCTTTAGGGATCGCTACCACGCCATCCTGACGCACAATCCACGCCAGCGAAACCTGCGCCGGGGTCACGTTGTGACGAGCGGCAATCTGCTTCAGTACCGGTTCTGCCAGCATCGCGCCGCCCTGACCGATCGGACAGTAGGCCATCAGCGGCATGTGTTGCTGTTGGCACCGGGGCAACAGGTCGAATTCGACGCCACGCGCTTGCAGGTTGTAGAGCACCTGATTGGTGGCGCACGCCGGATTGGCTAACTCTTGGAGGTCATCGACGTCAAAATTCGACACGCCCCAACGGCCGATCTTGCCGTCTTCGCGCAGGCGCTCGAAGGCTTCGACGGTTTCTTCCAGTGGATACTGGCCGCGCCAATGCAACAGATAGAGGTCGATGTAATCAGTGTCGAGCCGGCGCAGACTGCGCTCGCAGGCTTGCGGAATGCCTTGGCGGCTGGCGTTGTGCGGGTAGACCTTGCTCACCAGAAACACCTGGTCGCGAATACCGGCAATGGCTTCACCTACAACACTTTCGGCACCGCCCTCGGCATACATTTCGGCAGTGTCGATCAAGGTCATGCCCAGTTCAACGCCACTGCGCAGAGCCGCCACTTCATGCTTGTGTGCCGAGCGGTCTTCGCCCATGCGCCAGGTGCCCTGGCCAATCACCGGAACCTGCACGCCAGCCAATTCGAGGGTACGCATTCAAATCTCCTTTCTGAAAGGGTCGATACCTGTAGTGGGCAGCAGAATAGCCCAGCGGTTGCGTCCGGTTCCAGAAAGGAGAAGGGGGGATTACTTCGCGGAAAACTTCAATACCACGCTCTGCGTGTAGGCCTGCCCGGGATCCAGTCGCGTACTCGGGAAGTTCGGTTGGTTCGGCGAATCCGGGTAGTGCTGCGTCTCCAGGGTAAACGCGCCCCAATGCGGATAGACCTTGCCACCTTTGCCTTTGACCGTGCCGTCGAGGAAGTTGCTGGTGTAGAACTGCACGCCCGGTTCGCTGGTGAACAACTGCAAGTGCCGACCGGACTGCGCATCACTGACCTCAGCAGCGACTTTGCTCACGTCGCCCTGGGTATCCAGCGCCCAGTTGAAATCGAAGCCGCCCTGTTTGGGTTCCGCGAATTTGAGTTGCGGGTGATCAGCCTTGATGTGCGCTCCGATTGCCGTGGGCTGGGTGAAGTCCATCGGCGTGCCGGCCACTGGCGCCAGTTCGCCGGTCGGGATCAGCTTGGCGGTGACCGGGGTGTAATGGCTGGCATGCAGCGTCGCGACCTGCTTGAGGATGTCGCCATTGCCGGCGCCCGCGAGATTGAAGTAGCTGTGGTTGGTCAGGTTGAGCACGGTCGGTTTGTCGGTGCTGGCCTTGTAGTCGATGCGCAGTTCGTTGCTGTCGGTCAGGCGATAGGTCACTTCGGTGGTGAGGTTGCCGGGGAAGCCCATTTCACCGTCCGCCGACAGATAGGTGAGGGTCACGCCTACCGAATCCTTGTCTTTGGTTTCCTGCGCTTTCCAGACCTTCTTGTCGAAACCCTGAGGGCCGCCATGCAAGGCATTGGACTTGTCGTTTTGCGGCACTTGAAAGCGCTTGCCGTCGAGTTCAAACGCGCCGTCGGCCAGGCGATTGCCGAAGCGGCCGATGGTCGCGCCGAAGTAGGCGGTGCCTTTTTGGTAGCCCTGCACATCGTCGAAGCCCAGCACGACATCGTCGAATTTGCCGTGTTTGTCGGCCACCAACAGCGATTGCAGGGTCGCGCCGTAAGTGATGACGGTGGCTTGCATGCCATGGCTGTTGCGCAGGATGTATTGCTCGACGGGTGTACCGTCGTTGGTTTTGCCGAAGGCTTTATGTTCGGCGCTGAGGCCCGCCGCGTTGGCTGAGAGGGTGGCGATCATCAGGGACAGTCCGAGGCCGGAGAGCAGGTGACGGGATTGAAGCATGGTTGACCTTCCTTTTGTTGTTGTTTTCAGAATGCGGTAATAGTCATGCTATTTATGCTGAGAATGGGAATTTATAGCGGATTAAACGGTTATTGCAAAAATAAAGTCGGACTAAATTGTTATCCATGTCGCGCCGAAGGTCAGGAAACGCTGCCGGTATTGCACTTTTTCGCAATCAGCGGCTCTATCCATGGCCAGGATGCGGTGACTCCCGCCGCACAGGAATGTGCCTGTTCGAGAACTCATGCCGAGAGCTTTTCACCCCATCGTCCATTTTTTTCGTCGCCCGTGCCTGTTGCTGGCCTGTCTGTCGTCGCTGTTAGTCAGCGGTTGCACGCATCAGGACGGCAATGGCTTCATCGCTCAGATTCGCAACGGTCAACCGCAGGAGTTTCTGCAGACCAGCGTCGACCGCATGGCCACTTTGGCGATGCGCGACAACCTCAACAGCCTTTATCGCCTGATGGGCAAGCTGTACCTGCGCAACCCGGACGAGCTGCGCAAATCCGGTTTCCTCAACATCAACATCGCCGTGAAACAGGTACGCCTGGCCATTGAGCAGCAACAACCGTTGCCGGTGCTGGGTGGCCGAAAAGATCTGGCAGCGCTCAGTTATGCGATGAGCCCTGAGTTTCTCGGCGACCGCGTCGGCGCGTTCATCTATGCCATTGGCAGCATGCTGGTCACCGCGCACAACAATCGGGTCGAGTTCTACATGACCGATGCGATCAACCCGACCTTCGTCCACAACGCGGCGCGCAACATCGAAAAGGCCACGTGGATTCTGTCCCAGCGCCAGAACAAGGAAGGCCAGCCACTGCTGTTCTCCAACGAAATTTCGGAGGAGGGCAGCAACCTGAGCTTTGCCACCGAGTTCGGCAAAATCGTGGCGCGCCTCGATTTGCTCACACAGATGCTCGACGAGCGCTATCGGCGTATCGGCCTGAATTACGCCCAGAGTCTGCTGTTCCTGAATTTTTTGCCGGTGCAATAAGTCGTGTCGGGTCGCGTGAAGGTCGGGCTATTTGTATACAATCCTTCGCCATGTTTGCCTCAAAAGGAGCTGCACCTGTCATGACCGACCCCGCAAGCGCCGACTTCACCTGCGTCGACCGCACCGCCCGTGCCGACAAATTGCCTTATGCCGCGTTGCTGGCATTCGCCATGACCGGCTTCATTGCCATCCTCACCGAAACCCTGCCGGCTGGGTTATTGCCGCAAATCGGCGCCGGGCTGAACGTCAGTGAAGTGCTCGCCGGGCAACTGGTGACGCTGTATGCGCTGGGCTCGATAACAGGGGCGGGCGTTGGCGATTGCCATGCTCGGCACGCCGGTGGCCTTGTCGCTGGGCACGCCGGCGGGCACCTGGCTGGGAAATCTGATTGGCTGGCGCGCCTCGTTCGGGATCATGTCGGCGCTGGCACTGGTGCTGGCGGCGTGGATCGTCATCGCCGTGCCGGACCGTCCGGGGCAGGTCAGTGCCGAACGCCTGCCTTTGCTCCAATCCCTGCGCCTGCCGGGGGTGCGGTCGGTGCTGTTCGTGGTGCTGACATGGATGCTGGGGCACAACATTCTCTACACCTACATCTCGCCGTTTCTGATGCAGGCCGGCCTGGCCGAGCGGGTTGATCTGGTGCTGCTGGTGTTGGGCCTGTGTTCGCTGGGGGGGATCTGGATCATCGGCCTGCTGGTGGATCGCTGGCTGCGCTGGCTGACGCTGATCAGCCTGGCGGTGTTTGCCGTGACGGCGCTGGTGTTGGCCATCGCATCCCCGTCGCAGTGGCTGATTTACGCCTGCATGGCCGTGTGGGGCCTGTCGTTTGGTGGCTCGGCGACGTTGTTGCTGACGGCAGCGGCGGATTCGGCCGGCGATCATGTTGACGTGGTGCAAGCGATGCTCACCACCTCATGGAACATAGCGATAGCCGGTGGCGGATTGTTTGGCGGATTGCTGCTGGATCGGGCAGGGGCGATGTCGTTCCCGTGGGCATTGCTGATCCTTTCGCTGATCGCATTGGCCACGGTGTGGATCAACAGCCATCACAGTTTCCAACCGGGGCGGCGGGTGCATTGATCTTTTAATCACCCCATCACCCTGTGGAAGCGGTGTAGCTGAAAGGCATAACGATAGACCGCATCGATATAGGTGGTTATAAGAAAAATCGCTATGCTGCGGCCATATTTTCCTGTCGTTTTTCTGGACGTCTTCATGGAATTGGCAAGTTTCGGCCTGGTGATCGCCGGGTTGGTGGTGGGTTTTATCGTCGGCATGACCGGTGTCGGCGGCGGTTCCTTGATGACCCCGATTCTGCTGTGGTTCGGCATCAACCCGGCGACGGCGGTGGGCACGGACCTGCTGTACGCGGCCATCACCAAATCCAGCGGCGTCCTCGTTCACAAAAAGAACAAGAACATCGACTGGGCCATCACCGGTTGGCTGACCCTGGGCAGCGTGCCGGCGGTGGTGTTGACCTTGTGGTTCCTCAGCACCTTGCACACCGCGCCGGATGCGATGAACGCCATCATCAAACAAGCCTTGGGTTTTGTGTTGTTCGCCACGGCACTGGCGATTTTCTTCAAGAAGCGCTTGCTGGATTTCGCCCATAAACGTGCCGGCGGCAACTACAACCCGAGCGGCTCGCGGCTGAATGTGATGACCGTGATCACCGGTTTGATCCTCGGCACCATGGTCGCCCTGACCTCGATCGGCGCCGGCGCCCTGGGCACTGTCGCGCTGTTTATCCTCTACCCACTGCTGCCGACCCGCCGTCTGGTCGGCACCGAAATCGCCCACGCCGTGCCGCTGACCCTCGTCGCAGGCCTAGGCCACGCGAGCATGGGCAACATGGATTGGGGCGTGCTGGGCTTTTTGCTGGTGGGTTCGCTGCCGGGCATCTGGCTTGGCAGCCACCTGACCGGACGCATCTCCGATGAAGTCTTGCGCCCGTGCCTGGCGACGATGCTGTTGCTGATCGGTTACAAACTGGCTTTTTGATCCTTGATATGAGCGAAACCAGCCTGCATTGCGATGGCCGCATCGCCATTACTGTCGAACCCCGCGAAATGCGCATGAGTCATTGGCTGTATGCGCCGCTTGTGGTTGATCAGCAGCGTCAGCAGGTGTTGCTGGATCTGAGCGACAGCTTATGGGATCTGATCGGCACGGCGGACGAGACAGCCAGTGGCATCGACTTGCTCCTGCGCAAATATCCCGGTGATCAGCCCTCCGTGACGTTGAGTATTGATATCGACCGTGGCGTGCTCAAACTTGCCGATTGCCCGGTCGATGCGACGCAACTGCTGGCCGCTCTCGACACAGCGCTCTGCTGAACGGAGTTCAAGGCCCCGCCTGGAGACGGTTTGCATGCGGTTGACCTCCATTTCGTGGGCAGTACCGCCACCCTGACGCGCGCCTGAACGGTAATCAAATCGTCGTCACGATTGCGCCCGTGCGGTTGCGCAATGCCGGTCCTGACCTAAGCTTCTGACAAGGCGAAACATATTTGCCAGACACACCCGGAACAATCGCCACGATGCGCAATCAGTAGAGCGTGGATATCAAAAGGAGATGCGCATGCTCATCAGGTCACTGACCCTGACACTCTTGCTGGCGATTGCCGGCCCCTTGTTCGCCGCTGACAACGATTCGCCGATTGCCGCAGACATGGGGCGCGCCCGGCCGCTGATCGTGATCGCCAAAAGCACCGTCGACCCGGTATGGGTGAGCCTGAAAAAGTCGCTTGAGGACCCTGCCAACAAAAAAGGCGTCGCCGACCGCAACATCAAGGTTTACACCATCCTCAACATGTCAGGTCAACTCGACGGCAAGGACATGGGCCAGCAAGACACCATGGCGCTGCTGCGCTCGCTGAAGCTGGGTGCCGGGGCCTATCCGAAAGTGTTCCTGGTGGGCAAGGACGGCGAAACCAAGCTTTCGGCGTCGGGGGATGAGGCGAAATCGGTGGACCTGAAGAAGATCTTCGAGACTATCGACGCCATGCCAATGGCTGAGAAGGAAGCGGCCGCCGCAGCCGCCCAAGCGCCGGCCGCCAGCGAGCCTGAACCGGCCGCCAGCGAGCCTGAACCGGCCAAAGGTGCGAAAGGTGCCAAGCCAAGCAAGCCAGTCAAACCGAGTAAGCCGCCGCAAATGCCGGATGATTGATGGCATGGCCTGAATCAAAAAAATGGGCGACCTCAGCAGGTCGCCCATTTTTTATTGCATGCCTTTTACACAAAACGTTGTGGCGAGGGGATTTATCCCCTTGCTACAGGTTTTGCATCATTCAGTCAGCGCACTGAAAATCTCATGCGCAATCTTCACCCGTTCCGCATTCGGGTAATTCTTGTTCGCCAGGATCACGATGCCCAGCTCCTTCGACGGCACAAACGCCACGTACGCGCCGAAGCCACCGGTTGCGCCGGTTTTGTTGTAAAGCACATTGGCCGGTTCAGGTTGTGGCGGGGTCAGCCACTTGGCCTTGTGCGCCTCCATCGCCATCGGCGTCGAGTTGCCGTTCTGCAATTGAGCCAGGCTGATCGGGTAGGCATAACGTTCCCAGCCCAGGCCTTGGGTCATGTCGCCGACGGTGTAGTAACCGGTGTGGGTCGCGGCGATGGCTTTTTGCAGCGGCGCTTCAAGGCTGGCCGGTTTCAGGTTGGCCTCTACGTAACGCAGCAGATCTGCTGCACTGGTTTTGATGCCGTAGGCTTCGGAATCCAGTGCGCCCGGACTGACCCGAACCGGTTGGTCTTTCTTGTCGTAACCCTGAGCGTAGAGCTTGGCTTCGGATGCCGGCACTTTGGTGTAGGTGTGCTTGAGGCCCAGTTGCGGTAGCAGGGTTTCACTCATGGCCTGATCAAACGGCTGGCCCAGACTTTTCGCCGTCAGATAGCCGAACAACCCAAGGCTTGGATTGGAATACAGGCGATGGCTGCCCGCCGGATAATCCGGTTTCCACTGTTGGTAGTAGCCGAGCATCTTGTCAGCCGAGTCCGAATCGGTGGGGAATTGCAGCGGCAACCCGCCAGCGCTGTAAGTGCCCAGTTGCAACACGCTGATGTTGTCGAAAGCGCTGCCTTTCAACTCCGGCCAAAGCTTGCTGGCCTTGGTCGACAGATCCAGTTTGCCCGTGGCCTGCGCGTAACCGGCGAGTGTCGCAGTGAAGGTTTTGCTCACCGATCCGACTTCGAACAGGGTGTTTTCGCTGACCTTCTGCCCGGTGTCTTTGGCGGCGACGCCGTAGTTAAAGTAATGCGCTTTGCCGTTGATGGTGAGGGCAACGGCCAGACCGGGGATGTTCTGCTGCTGCATGACGGGCGTGACGGCACCTTTGACCAGTGCTTGCAGTTGTTCGTCGGTTTGCGGCGCGGCCAGGCAGGCCGTGGCGCCAAAGAAAAGGCCGAAAGTACTGTAGGAAAAGAGTTTGGTCGAGTTGATTGAACGCATAAATGATCCACTCTCCGTGAGTGTTGATTGTTGTATCCCGCTACACTGCGGGCGATTTCCCGTCGGGCTACTGATAAGCGCCGCCAATTTAGGCACACCGAAGGCAATCGACAAACGACGAAATTTCGCATGAGCCATTAGAAAAATTTGGGGTAGGGCATGATTCGACCGCAATTGCCGCTCAACGCGTTACGCGCTTTCGAGGCTTCAGCACGTCATTTGAGCTTCACCCGCGCGGCTGTGGAACTGTGCGTGACCCAAGCGGCCGTCAGTCATCAGGTCAAAAGCCTTGAGGCGCAGCTTAATGTAACCCTGTTCAAACGCCTGCCTCGTGGGCTGATGCTGACCAGTGAAGGCGAAACCTTGTTGCCGGTGTTGAGCACCTCGTTCGATCACATTGCGCAGATTCTGGAACGTCTTGCCGGGGGGCAATATCGCGAAGTGTTGACCGTCGGCGCGGTGGGGACGTTCGCTGTGGGCTGGCTGTTGCCGAGGCTGGCGGACTTTCGGGCGAAACATCCGCTCATAGATTTACGGCTGTCGACAAACAACAATCGCGTGGACGTCGCTGCCGAAGGGCTGGATTACGCAGTCCGGTTTGGCGCCGGGGCGTGGCACGGTATTGAGGCGACCCGCTTGCTCGATGCGCCGCTGTCGGTGTTGTGTGTGCCGGAAATCGCCCGACAATTGCATGCGCCGGGGGATCTCTTGCAGCAGACGTTACTGCGTTCCTACCGAACGGATGAATGGTCGGAATGGTTTCAAACGGCGGGTCTGGCGACTCAGGCGGCGCCGCCGCAGAGCATTGTGTTCGATTCGTCCCTGGCGATGATGGAAGCGGCGTTGCAGGGCTGTGGGGTGGCGTTGGCGCCGCCCCTGATGTTCGCCCGGCAATTGGCGGCAGAGGCGATTTGTCAGCCGTTTGCGATCGAGATCACCACGGGGAGTTATTGGCTGACGCGATTGCAATCACGACCAGAGACCGCGGCGATGCTGGCGTTCAAGGACTGGTTGCTACAACTCTCAGGTCAGCCCTGAACCCTCGAGGGCTTGCTCACTCCCACCTTTGGCGTGAGGCGGGCTTGAAAATCAGCGCAGCAGACACGGCCGCTTGTTATCGAATTTCCATCCCGGAATCAGGAATTGCATGGCCACGCTGTCATCCCGCGCACCCAGGCCCATGCCTCTATAGCGTTCGTGAGCCTTGGCCACTTGATCCATGTCCAGTTCCACACCCAGCCCGGGTTTCTTCGGCACCTGCACGCAGCCGTCGACAATCTGTAGCGGTGCCTTGGTCAGGCGCTGGCCGTCCTGCCAGATCCAGTGGGTGTCGATGGCGGTGATTTCACCCGGTGCTGCCGCCGCCACATGGGTGAACATGGCCAGCGAAATATCAAAGTGATTGTTGGAGTGCGAGCCCCAGGTCAGGCCCCACTCATGGCACATCTGCGCCACGCGTACCGAGCCTTGCATGGTCCAGAAATGCGGGTCAGCCAACGGGATGTCGACCGATTGCAACTGGATCGCATGGCCCATCTCGCGCCAGTCGGTGGCAATCATGTTGGTGGCGGTTTTAAGCCCGGTGGCGCGGCGAAACTCGGCCATCACTTCCCGGCCCGAATAGCCATTTTCCGCTCCGCACGGGTCTTCGGCATAGGCCAGAACGTGATGCTGATCGCGGCACAAACGGATCGCTTCCTTAAGCGACCACGCACCGTTCGGGTCAAGGGTGATCCGTGCCTCGGGGAAGCGCTCGGCCAGCGCTGTCACCGCTTCTATTTCCGCGTCACCGCTGAGCACACCGCCCTTGAGTTTGAAGTCCTTGAAGCCGTATCTGGCATGGGCCGCTTCGGCCAGACGCACCACCGATTCAGCAGTCATAGCCTTCTCGTGACGCACACGGAACCAGTCGTTATCGGCGTCCGGTTCGCTGCGATAGACAAGGTCGGTTTCGTGCTGATCGCCGACGTAGAACAGGTAGCCGAGCATCTTCACTTCTTCACGTTGCTGACCTTCGCCGAGCAGCGCTGCGACCGGTACGTCGAGGTGTTGGCCGAGCAGGTCGAGCAGGGCGGCTTCCAGGCCGGTGACCGCGTGGATGGTGATGCGCAGGTCGAAAGTTTGCAGGCCCCGGCCGCCGGCATCGCGGTCGGCAAAGGTCTGGCGCACCTGATTGAGGATCTTCTGATACGTACCGATAGGGCTGCCGATCACCAGGCTGCGCGCGTCTTCCAGTGTCTGGCGAATGCGTTCGCCACCGGGTACTTCGCCCACGCCGGTGTGGCCGGCGTTGTCTTTGAGAATGACGATGTTGCGGGTGAAAAACGGCCCATGGGCGCCGCTCAGGTTGAGCAGCATGCCGTCGTGGCCGGCCACCGGGATGACTTGCATATCAGTGATGACCGGGGCTTTGGCGGTGTCGTTTACGTTCATTGTTTTATCCTTGAAAACAGAAAGTCAGGCGTGCTTCGGCGTGGTATCGGCCACGGCGGCAACACTGGCGGGTTTCGCTGAGGTGCGGGCGAAGAACACGATGATCGCGGCGATGATCGAGGTCGCGGCCAACCCATAGAGGCCGCCCTGAATCGAGCCGGTGTGTTGTTCCAGCAGGCCGAACGTGGTCGGCGCGACGAAGCCGCCGAGGTTGCCCACTGAATTGATCAGCGCAATCACCGGCGCGGCAATCCGCGCATCCAGATAGGCCTGGGGAATCGGCCAGAAGAGGGACGAGGCGGATTTGAAACCCAGCGCTGCAAAACAGATCGCGACGAAGGCGAAGACCGGCCCGCCGGTGGTGGACATGAACATCCCCGCCGCAGCGATCAACAGTGCCGTGGCGACCCATGCCTGCTGGTGCTTCCACTTGGCGCAGAGGGACGCGAAGGCATACATGCCGACAATCGACAGCAGCCACGGAATCGAGTTGAACAGCCCGACCTGGAGGTCGCTCATCTCGCCCATTTTCTTGATGATGCTCGGCAACCAGAAAGTCGCGGCGTAGATCGTCAGTTGAATGAAGAAGTAGATCAGGCAGAACAGAATGATCTGCCGGTCCTTGAGCAGTGTGCCCATCGATGGACGCAGGGGCGTGGCCGCTTCGCGGGCCTTCTGTTCGTCGTCAATGGCGGTGACCAATGCGTCCTGCTCGGCGCGGGTCAGCCATTTGGCGTCATGGGGCTTGGCGTCGAGCCAGAACCAGACGAACACGCACAGGCACACCGAAAACATCCCCTCAATGAAGTACATCCATTGCCAGCCGTGCATGCCCAGCCCGTTGATTTGCAGGAGCAGACCGGACAGCGGGCCGGAGATCAGCGAGGCGAGCGCCGAACCGCTGAGGAAGATCGCAATCGCTTTGCCGCGTTCGACACCCGGTAGCCAGCGGGTGAAGTAGTAGATCACCCCGGGAAAGAACCCGGCCTCAGCCACGCCGAGCAAAAAACGCAAAATGTAGAAATGGGTTTCGGTCTGGATGAATGCCATGCCGGCGGCGACCAGGCCCCAGGTGAGCATGATCCGGGTCAGCCAGATTCGCGCGCCGACTTTCTGCAGTAGCATGTTAGAGGGGACTTCGAACAGCGCATAGCCGATGAAAAACAGGCCGGCGCCGAAGCCGTAAGCGGCTGCACCAATGCCCAGGTCGTGCTCCATGTGGGTGCGGACAAATCCGATGTTCACCCGGTCAATGTAATTGACGATGAACATGATCACGAAGAGCGGCAGGACGTGGCGTTTGACTTTCGAGATGGCGGACGAAAGCGTTGAGTCGACGTTTTCGCTCATCCCCGAGACGGAGGTTTTCACTTGGTTTGCTCCCACTGATTATTTTTATGCGGGTAGGGCTGGGTACGACGTTGTTGATAGACATCATACAACTACAATTTTTTGTCCTACAAGTGGGCAGGGATGATTTTATTGCTCTGGATGACAGAGTTTTTATGCTTTTCTGGATTTTAACCCTGTTTTTGTTACTTTTTTTGCAGTGGCGATTTCATGAGGGCGCGATCAAAATTGCGTGAAGTCGATAGCGAACCCGGCAGATTATTAATAGATATTGAGTGTTGTCATACAAGTAGGTGGGTTTTTCAGCGCTAGAATCAATCCCGTCATAGGCCTGTGCAGTGCTACGATCCGCCCGTCCGCTCACTGGAACCGACCATGCAAGAAGACCTCGACGCCCCTGCCCGCAAACGTGCGCACAACCTGGCCCATGATCTGGTGGAGAAGCTCACCCAGAGCATCCTGCACGGACAAATGTCGCCCGGCGACAAGCTGCCATCGGAGAACGCCATCGTTCAGGAACATGGTGTGAGTCGCACGGTGGTGCGCGAGGCGATCTCCAGATTGCAGGCCTCGGGATGGGTCGAAACGCGCCACGGCATTGGTACGTTCGTGATCGAGCGTGCGCCGGAGCAGGGATTGCGGCTCAATGTCGACACGGCACTCGGTGTGCGCAGCATGCTTGAGTTGCGCATGGGGCTGGAATCGCAAGCGGCGGCATTGGCGGCGCAACGGCGTACCGAGCAGCAGTTGCTGCAGATGCGCAAAGCGCTGGATGACTATCAGCGCCAACTTGCCAATAACGACAGTTGTGTCGAGGCCGACCGGCGCTTTCACCTGCTGATCGCCGAGGCCACTGGCAATGTCTGCTTCAGTGAGATCATGCAGCACTTGGGCAGCGCGATGATTCCGCGTTATCGACTGAATGCGGCCGAGCGTGGGGCGGCGGATCTGAGCAAACTCGGGCAGTTGGCGAATCTGGAGCACGAGGCCATTCTGAACGCGATCAAGCGTCAGGATGCGGACGCTGCGCGTGCCGCGATGTGGCTGCACCTGACCAATAGCCGGGATCGGTTTTGCGCGCAGGGTTGATTGGCGCAGGCTGCGGGCCTCAATTCACATCGCGCATCAACAACCCAAAGCGCAAGTCCACCGTATCCGGAATCGGCACATACACCGTGTGCCCATCCCCCGGCGCGACCTCGATCGCCTGCCCTTTGAGGTTTTGCAGTTCATGCAGATCAAAATGAAAATTGCCCTTGGGCGTCATCAGTTCCAGATGATCACCCAGAGCGAAACGGTTCTTCACCTTGACCTGCGCCAGACGATCACGCCGCTCGCCGGTCAACTCCCCAACAAACTGCTGACGCTGCGACACCGAACTGCCGTTCTGATAATTCTGGTATTCGTCATGCACATGCCGGCGCAGGAAACCTTCGGTGTAGCCGCGCTGGGCCAGTGACTCCAGATCGGTCATCAGGCTGCGATCGAACTCACGGCCGGCCACTGCATCGTCAATTGCCCGGCGATATACCTGGGTGGTGCGGGCGCAATAGAAGTGCGATTTGGTTCGGCCTTCGATCTTCAATGAATGCACGCCCATGCGTGTCAGGCGCTCGACGTGCTGCACCGCGCGCAGGTCCTTGGCATTCATGATGTAAGTGCCGTGCTCGTCTTCGAAAGCGGGCATCAACTCATCCGGACGGTTGGCTTCCTGCAACAGGAACACTTGATCGGTCGGGGTGCCAATGCCCAGCGTCGGTTCGGGCTGGAAGGTCTGCACGATCTCGCCGAGCTGATTCTCGGAGGCCTCTTGCGCCGAATATTTCCAGCGGCAAGCGTTGGTGCAAGTGCCCTGATTGGCGTCGCGTTTGTTCATGTAACCCGACAGCAGGCAACGGCCGGAATAAGCCATGCACAGCGCGCCGTGAACGAAAACTTCCAGCTCCATGCCGGGCACTTGCTCGCGAATCTCGCCAATTTCCTCCAGCGACAATTCCCGCGAGAGGATGATCCGGCTCAGCCCCTGCTGTTGCCAGAACTCAACGCTCGCCCAGTTCACGGTGTTGGCCTGTACCGACAAGTGAATCGGCATCTGCGGGAAATGCCGACGCACCAGCATGATCAGCCCGGGGTCGGACATGATCAGCGCGTCCGGTGCCATTTCAATCACCGGCGCCAGGTCCTTGAGAAAGGTCTTGAGCTTGGCGTTGTGCGGCGCGATGTTGACCACCACGTAGAAGCGCTTGCCCTGTGCCTGAGCCTCACGAATGCCCAGCGCCAGATTGGCGTGGTCGAACTCGTTGTTGCGCACGCGCAGGCTGTAGCGCGGTTGGCCGGCATACACCGCATCGGCGCCGTAGGCGAAGGCGTAACGCATGTTTTTCAGGGTGCCGGCGGGAGCGAGCAGTTCCGGGGTGGTGAGGTCTGGCATCAGGGACATGGCGGCATCGGTCGCAAAAGCGCGGCAGGGTAATGCGGATGAAATCGGGGTTTATTGATCTGGATCTACGTTTGGAGCTGTGAGGCTGCGCAGGCACCGCAGCGAGGCGCCATGAATAAAGATGGCACTCGCGCACGCCCCGGCTGACTAAGGTTTGGGGCGTGCATGACGCCTGACTGACATGGACCGGACATGAACGTAAAAAGTCTTCAATTCAAATCCCTGACGGTGCTGTTGGTGCTGGTCACGGTGGCCTTTATCTGGATTCTGCTGCCGTTTTATGGCGCGGTGTTCTGGGCGGTGATCCTGGGCATTCTGTTTGCGCCGATGCAACGCAAGTTGCAGGGGAAATTCGGCTGGCAGCGCAATGTCACCTCGCTGTGTACGTTGAGCATCTGTCTGGTGATCGCGATTCTGCCGGTGATCATCCTCAGTGTGTTGCTGGTGCAGGAAGGCGCGACGCTTTACAAGAATATCGAAAGCGGCGAGCTGGACATCGCGGCCTATCTGGCGCAGTTCAAACACAGCCTGCCGCAATACTTCCAGCATCTGCTCGACCGCTTTGGTATGGGTGAACTCAATGCCCTGCGCGAAAAAATCGTCAAAGCGGCGATGCAGGGCAGTCAGGTACTGGCGACCCAGGCCTTCAGTTTTGGCCAGGGCACGTTCGAGTTCGTGGTGAGTTTCTTCGTCATGCTGTACTTGCTGTTTTTCTTTCTGCGTGACGGTGCGGAGCTGGTGCGCAAGGTACGCATTGCGATTCCGCTGGAAGAGCATCAAAAGCGTCGTTTGCAACTGAAGTTCAACCGGGTCGTGCGGGCCACGGTAAAGGGCAATCTGGTCGTCGCGATCACGCAGGGTGCGTTGGGCGGAGCGATTTTCTGGTTTCTCGACATACCCAGCGCGTTGCTGTGGGCGGTGTTGATGGCGTTTCTATCGCTGTTGCCGGCGGTGGGAGCGGGGATTGTCTGGGCGCCGGTGGCGGTTTATTTCTTGCTCAGCGGGATGATCTGGCAGGGCGTGGTGCTGGGGTTATTCGGGGTGTTTGTGATCGGTCTGGTCGACAACGTGCTGCGGCCGGTCCTGGTGGGCAAGGACACTCGCATGCCGGACTACTTGATCCTGATTTCGACGCTGGGCGGTCTGGCAGTTTTCGGTCTGAACGGGTTTGTGATCGGGCCGTTGATTGCAGCGCTGTTCATGTCGAGCTGGGCGCTGTTCGTCGAGACCAAGCCCAAGGTGCAGCTACCCTAGGCTTGAAACGGGTTGCTGGCGATCTGTTGCGACAAGGCCTGCGCCGCTGGCAAGGATGTCAGTGGGCCGCTGATCGGCTCGCCGTCGCGCACCAGATACCAACAGGCGAGCAAGCCCGACTCTCTGAGTGGTGCGGGAACGGCGCTGCCGATGACCGACATGATTTGAACCTGAGCCATGACTGAAACCTCCATCAAACGATGGGGCCACCTTAGGCATTCGTGGTTCTCAGGGACAATCAACGCTTTTGATAGTGGACATTGATAACAGTGAGGGCTGCTTCAGTCGACAACCTGGTCGAGCATGTGCACCACTTCGCGCTCATTGAGCAGCCCCTTGTGCACAAGGTTCTCGGCCAGCAGCGAAAGAAACTTGGCGCAGCGGTGGCCTTCCAGGTGCTTGAGTTCGGTCAGCGCGCTGTACACCTTGCTTGAGGTGCACAGGCCGACGACGCGGTGCGGGTTTTGTGTAGGCATACAATCGTCCTTGTTGTTATCAACCTGTTGTTTACGGACGGATTCAGATTGCGGTTCCGTCATGACAAAAAGATGACCGTTTTATGGGGGCGCCCATGACGGTCAAGTCAATCATGCCGACTTTAGCTGTTGAAGCTGTCCTCACAGCGACCTTGGCGAGATTTTTTCAGACGCGGGCGACCGACGGTCATAAAAAAGCCCCGCTATAAAAGCAGGGCTCTGTGTATCGATTACCAGCGTGGGCCGCCGTAGTAGCCATGGGGCCGACCGTAGTAGCCGCGTGGCGGGCCGTAATAAACGGGGGCCGGCTGGACGTAAACCGGTTGCTGCACATAAACCGGCGCTGGCTGGTAGTAGACCGGTGGAGGCGGCTGTTGCACATAGACCGGTTGGGGTTGAACGTAAACCGGCTGTTGCTGCACGTACACCGGCCGGTCCTGGTTGATCAGCGCCGAACCGATGATGGCCGAGCCGACGATCGCGCCAAACACCGCCGGGCCTTGCCAGCCATGGCCATGACCGGCTTCTGCCTGGCCTGTTACAGCGAGTGCACCGATCAGTAAGGCCACAATGGAGAGTTTACGAATCATGATAATTCCTCGGTTCTTCAACCCGGCTCCCTGGCCTGCAATAGGTCCATGGATGTCGCGGGGATACATCTAAGACAGCGAAATTTTTAAAATCAGCACAGCCGTTGGGTAAATTTTGTGTAAGGTCTGTACCGAACTCTTTACCGGCTCATCCAGGCCCGGTGCAGGCAAGCGATATGATCATTCAGAACCCGATGGAATGGCTAATCCCGTCCATCCGAAAGTGCGTTTGAAGGAGAAGTTTCATGCAGATGAACCCGAACAAAGACACCCAGCTGTGCATGTCCCTGTCCGGACGCCCAGGCAATTTCGGTCTGCGGTTTCATAATCATTTGTATGAGCAACTGGGCCTGAACTTCTACTACAAGGCGTTCAGCAGCCAGGACCTGGCCGGCGCTGTCGGCGGGATTCGCGCCTTGGGCATTCGTGGCTGTGGCGTATCGATGCCGTTCAAGGAAGCCTGCATCGAGTTGGTCGATGAGCTGGATGCCTCGGCGCAAGCGATTCAGTCGATCAATACTGTCGTCAACACTAATGGCCATCTCAAGGCCTACAACACCGATTACATCGCCATCGCGCAGTTGCTGGAAACCCACGCGGTGCCCAAGGATTCGACTTTCGCCCTGCGCGGCAGCGGCGGTATGGCCAAGGCAGTGGCCAGTGCCTTGCGCGACGGTGGTTATAAAAACGGCTTGATCGTGGCGCGCAATGAGCGTGCCGGACGTGCGCTGGCATACTCGCTGGGTTATCGCTGGCAGGCTGAACTGGGGGATGAGCGTGCGCAGATGCTGATCAACGTGACGCCGGTCGGCATGGATGGCGGCCCTGAGGCGGGGCAACTGGCGTTTGAGCCTGAGGTGATCAAGGCGGCCGACACGGTGTTTGATGTGGTGGCCATTCCTTCGCAAACGCCGCTGATCATGCGCGGCCGCGCGCAAGGGAAGCGGGTCATTACCGGGCTGGAAGTGATAGCGATCCAGGCGCTGGAGCAGTTTGTGTTGTACACCGGGGTGCGGCCGACCGAAGAGCAGTTTCAGGCGGCGGTGGCATTCGCCCGTAGCTGATCCTTAAGTCTGTGTTGGTTCAGCGGGCTTCTTCACGAGCAAGCCCGCTCCCAAAGGGGGATGGTGTTTATTCGAGGCGGGCCAGGCGCTCTTCCAGTGCCGCAATCCGCGCCTCAAGCTCTTCGATCCGTTCGATCGAAACCCCGCCGCTGGCGCGCTCCCCGGGATTTTGCCGCGCCGCCAGAATCGCCTCGATATCCGCCGGATCGCCCAGCGCATGGCTATAGCGGTCTTCGCGCTGCCCAGCCTGGCGCGCAATCAACACCGCCAGCCCGCGAGCGATCAAGCGCTCAAGCTGATGCACCACTTGCTCGGCATCTTCGAAATCATGCATGCGCCCACTGCGTGTCAGCAGTTCGTTAACGGTCTGCGGGCCGCGCAGAAACATCAGCCCGGTCAGCGCCACCTGCGCCGGCACCAACTCCAGCGCTTTGTCGACCTTGTGCTCCCAGCGGTCGGCGCGGCTGCCCATGACCAGTTTGGCGAAGCCGCGACCTTCCAGTGCACGCAGGCTCTGGCCCACCTGGCCCTGGGTCAGGTTCATCACCGGTTCGCGACTGGTTTTCTGATTACACGCGGTCACCAGCGCATTGAGGGTCAGCGGATAGGTTTCCGGACTGGTAGCCTGTTTTTCGATCAATGATCCCAGGATGCGGATTTCCGTGGCGTTGAGCCGTGGTTCGTCGAAGCTGGATTCTGGTTCTGTGGACATCGCGCGTTCCCTCTGCAGTCGAAGGCGCCTAGCCTAATCCTTGCCAAACAAAAGGCAAGCCGTGTGGTCATCAAGCATGGCTATAATCGCCTCCACGTTCCACCCAGCCACCACATGAGATTGCCATGACCATTTCCCTGTACGCCGCATCCGTCCCGGTTTTTCAACAAATGCTCAACGCCCTGAGCGATGTCCTGAAAAAGGCTGAAGCCCACGCCACCGAGAAAAACATCGACCCGAACGCCTTTCTGCAGGCTCGTCTGTACCCGGACATGTTCCCGCTGGTGCGTCAGGTGCAGATCGCGGTTGATTTCGCCAAAGGCGTTTCGTCGCGTCTGGCCGAAGTCGAGATTCCGAAATACGACGACAGCGAAACCACCTTCGCTGAGCTGCAAGCCTTGATCGCCAAGGTTCTGGCATTTATCGGCGAGATCAAGCCTGAGCAGATCAATGGCCAGGAAGGCATTGAAATCGTCACCCGTCCGGGCACACCGAAAGAGAAGCGCTTCAGCGGCCAGGCTTATCTGCTGACCTACGGTCTGCCGCAGTTCTTCTTCCATGTCACCACCACCTACGCCTTGCTGCGTCACAACGGTGTTGAAGTGGGTAAACGCGATTACATGGGCGCGTTCTAAACCACCCGGCAACAAAAAGCCCGCCAAGGTTTACGCCTTGGCGGGCTTTTCATTTCTCTTATGGAAGCGGTTATGCGGTGCGTTGGGCTCTCTCTTCTTCGCCCAAGCAGGCCGCTGCGGTAAACAGCACATCGGTGGAGGAGTTCAGCGCGGTCTCGGCCGAATCCTGCAACACACCAATGATGAAACCGACCGCAACCACTTGCATGGCGATCTCGCTCGGGATGCCGAACAGGCTGCACGCCAGCGGAATCAGCAGCAGCGAGCCACCGGCAACGCCCGACGCGCCGCACGCGCAGACCGCCGCGACCAAACTGAGCAGGATGGCGGTTGGAATGTCCACCGCGATACCCAGCGTGTGCACGGCAGCAAGCGCCAGCACGGTAATAGTGGTCGCCGCCCCCGCCATGTTGATGGTGGCCCCCAGCGGGATCGACACCGAGTAAGTGTCTTCATGCAGACCCAGACGCTTGCTCAATTCCAGGTTGACCGGAATGTTCGCCGCCGAGCTGCGGGTGAAGAACGCCGTGATACCGCTTTCGCGCAGGCACTTGAGGGTCAACGGATAAGGGTTGCGGCGCAACTTCCAGAACACGATCAGCGGGTTCATCACCAGCGCCACGAACAGCATGCAGCCGAGCAATACCGCCAGCAGGTGCGCATAACCGACCAGTGCATCAAAACCCGACGTGGCGAGTGTCGACGCGACCAGGCCAAAAATGCCCAGCGGGGCGAAGCGAATCACCACGCGCACGATCACGGTCACACCGTTGGACAGATCGCCCAGCACTTGGCGGGTGGTCTCGCCGGCATGGCGAATGGCAACGCCCATACCGATGGCCCAGGCCAGAATGCCGATGAAGTTAGCGTTCATCAGTGCATGAATCGGGTTGTCGACCGCGCTCAGCAACAGACTTTGCAACACTTCGGTGATGCCGCCCGGTGCGGTCACTGCGACGTTGTCCGTGGACAGCACCAGGTTCGATGGGAACATCATGCTGGCAACCACGGCGACCGCTGCCGCACTGAACGTACCCAGCAGATACATGAACAGAATTGGACGGATGTGGGTTTCCTGACCGTGCTTGTGGTTGGCAATCGAGGCCATTACCAGCACGAACACCAGAATCGGTGCCACGGCCTTCAGCGCCGAAACAAAGACCTTGCCGATGAAGGCCGTGGATTTCGCGGCTTCGGGCGCGACCAGCGCCAAGGCGATACCCGCGATCAGGCCGATGACAATTTGTGTGACCAGGCTCAGTTTGCTTAAGCGTTGCAAGAAAGAAGGGGATGAAGCATTCATAGCGGCATCTCTGATTTTTTATAGGGTGCAGGGTTGCGTGAATGCGCTGGCGAAACAGGGCAGGCCAGCGTCACGAACCGAAAGTGTTGACGCGATTTCAACGCCATTAAACTGTTCGCTGAACAGGGTGTACGTTTTGCAGGGCGCGGACTTTACCACAGCGTAGGCCTTATCCTTCAGGCATGTGACGATCTGCCACCCGATTCGCCGGCAAGATCGACAGGTTTGTGCAAGTCAGTCTGGAAACACTCTGTTAAGATTCTCCTTCCTCTTTTTCAAGTTCTGCCAGCGGGCCTTTTGGTCATCGCTGGTGTCGTCGTTTCGTTGGAGTTTCCCATGCTGTTGCCCATCCTTCTGTTGTCCGCCGCTGGCTTCACGGTGCTGACCACAGAGTTCGTCATCGTTGGCCTGTTGCCGGCGATTGCCCGAGACCTTGCGGTCACCATCCCGCAGGCCGGTCTGCTGGTGACGCTATTCGCTTTTACCGTGGCAATGTTCGGCCCATTCTTGACCGCGTATTTCGCCCGCTTCGAGCGACGCAAGCTGTTCATCACCATCCTGATCATGTTTGGCCTGGCCAATACCGTTGCTGCATTGGCGCCGAATATCTGGGTGATGGCGGTTGCGCGGCTGATCCCGGCGCTGGGTTTGCCAGTGTTCTGGGCGTTGGCCAGTGAAACCGCAGTGGACATCGTCGGTCCGGACTACGCCGGCCGCGCCATCGCCAAGATCGGCTTCGGCATCGTCTGCGCCACGGTGTTTGGCATTCCTGTCGGCACATTGATTTCCGATGCTTTCGGCTGGCGCAGTGCCTTCGGTATTCTCGCGGTGATCGCGTTTGCCAAGGCGTTGCTGCTGTTTGTATATCTGCCGAAAACCAGTCTGCACCAGCATCAGGTCAGCTTCCGCTCGCAGTTCAAAATCCTGCGCAGCCCTTTGATGATCGGCCACATTGTGCTGTCGATTCTGGTGTTTAGCGGCATGTTTACCGCTTACACCTATCTGGCAGACATCCTTGAGCGCCTGGCCGGTTTCAACGGCACGGTGGTCGGCTGGTGCCTGATGGGCTTCGGCGCGGTCGGTCTGATCGGCAACTCGCTGGGCGGACGTGCGGTGGATCGGCATCCGCTGGGGGCGTCGGTGTTGTTCTGTGCGTTCATGATTGCCGGCATGGTGTCGCTGGTGCCAAACATTCATTCGCCGCTGGGGTTGGCAGTGGCGATGGGGATTTGGGGCGTGACCCAAGCGGCGTTGTTCCTGGTCAGCCATGTGCGCCTGATGAAAGCCGCACCACAAGCACCGGCCTTTGCCGCTTCGCTGAATATTGCCGGGGCTAACCTTGGCATCGGCCTTGGCGCCATGATCGGTGGACGGGTGATCGACAGCGCGGGGCTGGGCTTCCTTGGCTTCGCCGCTGCCGGGTTCATTCTGCTGTCGGTATTGCTCGCCATGGTATTGATGACGCTCAAGCCGCGCGAAGTCTGCGCTGAACTCTCATAACGCGGTAAACAACTCGCGTCGGGCACCTTCGGCAATCGCAACGATGCCGGGGTGCTTGACCTTGCGCTCCACTGATATGGCATAGAACGACTCGGTCACCGCGTCGGTTTGGCCGATCAACTCAACGCCATACTGGCGCTTCACTTCTTCGGCAATCACGCTCGGGCCGATAAAAATCCCGCTGCCGGATTGGCCGAATGCCTGCATCAAGGCACTGTCATCGAACTCGCCGACGATTTTCGGCTGGATCTGCTGCTCGGCAAACCAGCGCTGCAAACGGCTGCGCACCACGGTTTCTGCGCCGGGAATCAGCAGCGGTGCGCCATGCAGGCTGCGCGGGAAATCCTGCCCATAGCGTGCCACCAGTTCGGCGGTGGCGAAGAAACTGATCCCGCATTCGCCGAGTTTCTGGCTGTAGCCCTTGATATCGAGGTGTGGTGGCATCGGGCTGTCGGATATCACCAGATCCAGACGCTGGATGGCCAGATCTGCCAGCAGGCGTTCGAGTTTGTCCTCGCGACAGGTGATGCGTAGCGGCTCGCTCAACTCCATGGTTGGCGCGATCAGACGATAGACGATGGATTTGGGCACCACGTCGGCCACGCCGACGCGGAACAGAATCTGCTGCTCGTTGGGTTGCGCGCGCAGCATCAGCTCCAGTTCCCCGCCGAGCTGAAACATCTGCTCGGCGTAGGGCAGGGCTTGGCGACCGGCTTCGGTGAGTTCAAGTTGCCGCCCCACCCGCTTGAACAAATCGACGCCGTAGGTGTGTTCGAGCAGGGAGATCTGCCCGCTGATGGTCTGTGGGGTCAGGTTCAGTTGCTCGCAGGCACGCACAATGCTGCCGGTCTTGGCCACGACCCAGAAGTAATGCAGTTGTCGATAGTTGAGCATGAGGGTCTACAGTTCGTGAAAATCGAAGTATAGCCGCTAAAAATACGAATTTTCCTGAAGTGTCTCCCTCCCTAGAATGCCCAGCCATTGAGGGCCGGTGTGTGGCCCTGTCTGTTGATTGGGAGGAAACCTCATGAAATACGCATTTCCTGTGCTGATGTTTACGTCTTTACTGGTGCTGGCTGGTTGCGATCAGGCCGAGAAAAGCGCCCAACAGTTAATGGGTAAAGCCGCCGAAAGCGCCAAGCAGGCGATCGACGATACCCACAAAGCCGCCGAGCAAGCGCTCAGCGAAGCCACGGGCGGGTTGATCGAGAAAAAAGAAGCACCGGAAAAAGATACGCAAACATCTGAATCTTCCTCAAAGACTATCTAAACCGTCTTACAACGAGTCAGGACTGACCCATGGAATATCTGTTGGAACTCGCCGCCAGCCCCGCTGCCTGGGTTGCTTTGGCCACACTGGTGGTCATGGAGATCGTGCTCGGCATCGATAACCTGATCTTTATCTCGATTCTGACCAACAAGTTGCCTGAGCAGCACCGCCAGAAGGCGCGCCGCATCGGCATCGGCATGGCGTTGATTCTGCGCCTGGCGCTGTTGAGCACCATCGCCTTCATCGTGCAGTTGACCGAACCTGTGATCGAAATCCTCGGCCAGGCGTTCTCCTGGAAGGACATGATCCTGATCGCCGGCGGTCTGTTCCTGGTCTGGAAGGCTACGACCGAGATTCACCACAGCATGGATCCGGCGCCGGAAGACCCTAAATCGGCCTCCTCGACGGTGACCCTGGGCTTTGCAGCGGCAATCGGGCAGATCCTGATGCTCGACATGGTGTTCTCGATCGACAGCATCATTACGGCGGTCGGCATGACCGAACACTTGCCAATCATGATCATCGCGGTCGTGGTCTCTGTGCTGGTGATGCTGTTTGGGGCTGAGCCGCTGGCCAGGTTCATCAACGACAACCCAACGGTGGTGATGCTGGCCCTGGGCTTCCTGATCATGATCGGCATGACGCTGATCGCCGAAGGCTTCGGCGCCCACGTACCGAAAGGCTATGTGTATGCGGCCATGGCGTTCTCGGCGGCGATTGAGGTGCTGAACATGATGTCCCGTCGAGCACGGCAGAAGAAGTTGGCTGAGCAGGTGTAATCGTCAAGTTGTAAAAAAGCCGCCTGAACTCCTAGAGTCCAGGCGGCTCTTTTTTTGTTCGCAGTTCTACCGACAGTCAGTGTGCAGTCGCAGGTTGCGCGCGGTGCTTGCCCGGTTTCTCGATCGGTGCGGGTTGGGCGGGGTGATGATGGTGGCGTCGGGAAACACGCAACACGCCCCACAGCATGGCGGTAGCAACGGCCAGCCAGCCGGCAATCAACATTACGATAGTCATGGTCAGGCTCATGAGTGCCTCCTCTTTGCCCTGGCTCGGGCACACGCTTCTCTCAAATCGCTCTATGTCAGTGACAGTCTAGTCAATGGGGTGTTTCAAGCTATTGACCAAAGGTCGGTGGCGACCAATCAGTTTGCTCTATGCAATCGTTGAGTCTGCGGTTTAAGGCTATACCGCAGCTTTGTGCCGCCCTATGATCGCAGTCACTGCCGGAACACGATGACCGGCGTCTTGAACAGAGAGTGATGATGGTGCAGGTATTTTCTCGAATTCGCGCGGCGCTGCTGGTGGCTGGTTGCGCAGCCGTACTGGCCGGGTGCGCAGGTAGTGTGGCACCCGAGGTGAAGCGTCTGCCCGAACGGGTTGAGCTCAGTGGTACGTTCTATCGCGGCGACGCCAATCAGTCCGGGCCGCAAGTGTTGGCCAGCCTGTTGTCACAGCAAGGCATCGTGATCACCCCGGGTCTGTTGGCAAAACCGCTGCACCTGCCGGGCGCCGAAGATAAATTGCAGCAGAACATGCAGAAGCTTGCACGGGAATATGGCTTGGTCGTTTATCCGCTGGACCGCAATCTGCCAGCGCTGCTGACGCAGGTTGCTGCGGGCTATCCGGTGATGGTGCGCTTCAGCGAAGGTTCAGCGTTTTGGGCGCAACCGCGCTATGCCATTCTTTCCGGCTACGACCGCAATAAACAGAAAGTGCTGCTGCGCGCGGGCATGAACCGTCGCGAAATCATGAGCTTCAGCGCTTTTGAATCGGCATTCGAAAAGTCCGGTGGCTGGGCCATCTTGATTCAAAAGCCTTCGCAGATTCCGGTGGCGGTGGATCGTCAGCGCTGGCTCAAGGCCGCCGATGAGTTGTCACAGGCCGGTCAGGAGCCGGAAGCCGCGCAGGCGCGCAAGGCATTGGCGGCGCACTGAGTTCCGTTCGTCATCTGCCGGGCACGACTGCGCCCGGCCAGCCTCTTACGGTTATAGCCCGGTTTTACGGGTGAATCAGGAGGCAACATGACAGATTCCTCATCCCCGAAAGGCCCGCATTCTTCTGAGCATTCTTCAGGTAACGATCTGGGGTTCGATCCGGACTCGCCGGATCTCGAAGATCCGCAAGTCGACCCCATTGGCCCTGCAAAGGCGCCCAAAGATGTGAAGCCTGGCGAAGACGACACCAAACCGGCCAAGCCCTACGATCCGTTAGCCGATCTCAAACCTTGATGCGAGGTGCGTATGAGTACCGATTCAAGCTTCGATGACCAAAAGCCCGACAGTGTGCCGACCACGCCTGAGCAGGAAGTGGACCCGGTGCTGGATTCTGAGAGCCCGCTGCGTGATCCGTTGGCGCGACCCAATGTACTTACGCCGCAGCCTGCGCGGGATCCGAGTGCCGGTGACGGGATTCCTGATGACGACGAGATGCCGCTGCCTAACGACTGATGTGCAGATGAGAAAAAGCCCCGAAATTTCGGGGCTTTTCCTTATGGCGCGAATTACTTGGAGGCTTCGACCACGCCGCTCTGGCGCGCCTTGAGGTTTTTGTCGGCTTTGTACTGTTGAGCCGCTGCTGGAACGCTGGCGCTCCTGCCGGTTTCCACCCAACTGCGGATGCGGCTGGCATCGGCAAAATGGGTGTATTTACCAAACGCGTCGAGAATCACCAGCGCGACCGGGCGGTTGCCCATTTTCGTTACCAGTACCAGGCAATGACCGGCAGGATTGGTGAAGCCGGTTTTGGTGATCTTGATGTCCCAGTCGGCCTTATTGACCAAGTGATCGGTATTGCGAAAGCCCAGTGTGTAATTGGGTTTACGGAAAGAGACGGTCTTTTCCTTGGTGGTGGTGAGTTCGCTAAGGACCGGGTACTTGCTGGCGGCTACCAGCAACTTGCTCAAGTCACGGGCAGTCGACACGTTGCGCTCAGACAAGCCGGTCGGCTCGACGAAGTGCGTGTTGGTCATGCCCAGCGCCTTGGCCTTGGCGTTCATCGCCGCGATAAAGGCTGCGTAACCGCCCGGGTAGTGATGCGCGAGGCTGGCGGCCGCACGGTTTTCCGAAGACATCAGAGCAATCAACAGCATCTCGCGGCGCGGCAGTTCACTCTTGAGTTTGACTCGGGAGAACACGCCCTTCATTTCCGGCGTATTGCTGATATCGACATTGATCCATTCGTCCATGTTCTGTCGGGCTTCAACCACCACCAGGCCAGTCATCAGCTTGCTGACGGAAGCGATCGGCACAATCACGTCAGGGTTGCTGGAATAAATGACTTTTTTGGTCTGCATATCCATGAGCAGGGCGCTACCGGAGGCGATTTTCAATTGCGAAGCGTCACGGGGGGCAGCGATGGTTTGCGCGGCATTGATCGATGGCGTGATGAATGTGCCTGTAAAAGCAAAAAACAGGCTCAGAATCGAAAGACGAATTTTCACGCGGGCGAACTCATAAAGGTTGGATATTCCGTTAGTTTGTAACGGGTTATTTCTTAAAAGCGTCGCATTTTAGGAGTATGGCTGAATAACTGTCGATGGTTGTTTGAGTGGCCTGAAAATCTTGTGAAAAGGCCTGTAGAAATAGGGGTTTCCGGCGAACGGTTACAGCTTTTTCTCAGGCACGAAAAACCCCGCACGCGGCGGGGTTCTCGGGGGTATTGTCAGCGCGTGAAAAAAACCACTCAGGCGTGCAGGGTTTCCGCTGCGTAGAGGGTGTTTTCCAGCAGGCAGGCACGGGTCATCGGGCCGACGCCGCCCGGTACCGGCGTGATCCAGCCGGCGCGGGGCAGGGCGGTTTCGTAGACAACGTCACCGACCAGTTTGCCGTCGTCCTGACGGTTGATCCCGACATCGATCACGATCGCGCCTTCCTTGATCCACTCGCCTTTGACCAGGCCCGGCTTGCCGGCAGCCACAACGACCAGATCGGCACGACCGACGTGCTCGGCCAGATCCTTGGTGAAGCGATGGGTCACGGTCACGGTGCAGCCAGCCAGTAACAGCTCCATCGCCATCGGACGACCGACGATGTTTGAAGCACCGACCACAACTGCGTCCAGTCCGTAAAGATCAACGCCTGTGCTTTCCAGCAAAGTGATGATGCCTTTAGGGGTGCACGGACGCAGCAGAGGGATGCGTTGTGCCAGACGCCCGACGTTATAAGGATGGAAGCCATCGACGTCTTTGTCCGGGCGAATGCGCTCCAGCAGTTTGGAGGCATCCAGATGCTCGGGCAGCGGCAGTTGCAACAGAATGCCGTCGATTGCCGGGTCGTCGTTGAGGCGATCAATCAGATCGGTCAACGCTTCTTGCGTGGTTTCAGAGGGCAGGTCGTAGGCTTGAGAGAGGAAGCCGACCTCTTCACAGTCTTTACGCTTGTGCGAGACATAAACCTGAGAGGCAGGATCGCTGCCGACCAGGATCACCGCGAGGCCGGGAGTGCGCAGGCCTTGCTGGCGACGCTCGGCAACTCGTTGGGCGATCTGCTGGCGCAGGCTGGCGGCGATCGATTTGCCGTCGATTAGTTGTGCAGTCATTGCGCGTGATTAACCATCGAGAGGGGAAAAAATGAGAACGCATTCTCGCATGTCGAGCGGTGAGGGCAAAGGCGCTTGGTCAGCAAATTCCTCTAACTCCTTTAATTAAATGAATTTTTTTTAAAAAGGATTTGACGACCTTTCGGGCGCTCTATACTATTCGTCGCACTTGTCGGGCACAGCCTAGCACTGGTTAAGAAGGTGAAGCGGAATCAAGGTTCTGTGACACTGGAAAGCACTTAGTTTGTAGTCCTTTAAGAGTACAGATTAATAAGGCGCCCGTAGCTCAGCTGGATAGAGCATCCGCCTTCTAAGCGGATGGTCGCAGGTTCGAGTCCTGCCGGGTGCGCCATTAGGCAGCTTTGGCACAAGTAACGCGATATGGTGGGCGTAGCTCAGTTGGTAGAGCACGGGATTGTGACTCCCGTTGTCGTGGGTTCGATCCCCATCGTCCACCCCATATTTCGAAAGGCGCCAGATGTAACAGTCTGGCGCCTTTGCTTTAAAGCTTGATCCGCGGATGTGGTGGAATTGGTAGACACACTGGATTTAGGTTCCAGCGCCGCGAGGCGTAAGAGTTCGAGTCTCTTCATCCGCACCAATTAAAGCTTCATTCATGTCTTCGGGCAGGTGAGGTTCAACAAAGAAGTTGTTTGGCTTTTTTGTTACGCAATATGGTGGGCGTAGCTCAGTTGGTAGAGCACGGGATTGTGACTCCCGTTGTCGTGGGTTCGATCCCCATCGTCCACCCCATATTTCGAAAGGCGCCAGATTTAACAGTCTGGCGCCTTTTTTGTTTTAGCGATTTGAAGGCTTGGCGATTGCCGGCTTCGATTCGCAGGAGTGGGGCGTTTCGTCGTGTTTATGTTGCTCGATGATTCTGTGCTGCTCGCCGGGCTTGCTTGCAGGGTCGGCCGTCAGGGCGTGATTGGCGGTCTCTTCTATATATAGAAGAGATCGGCGCAGAGCCCTGGCGTGATTGGTTGTATTCGCCTGTGGGGCGCCACGCATTCGTGCAACGGTCCCTATAAATTGCCTGCTGTTTTTTTACCCGTTTTCAGTAGGGTGACTTCTTGAGTTTGACCCACTAGAATGCATGCCCTTGATTCTGGGGTCGGAAACGGCCGGCTAACGTCTGTGCAACGAGGAATATCCATGCAAGTTTCTGTTGAAAATACTACTGCTCTTGAGCGCCGCATGAGCGTCACCGTGCCGGCTGAGCGCATTGAGAGCCAGGTCAACAAGCGTCTGCAGCAGACTGCCCAAAAGGCCAAGATTGCTGGCTTCCGTCCAGGCAAAGTGCCAATGAGCGAAATCAAGCGCCGTTTCGGTGCTGACGCTCGCCAGGAAGCTGTTGGTGATGTCATCCAGTCCTCCTTCTATGAAGCTGTGGTTGAGCAGAAGCTGAACCCGGCTGGTTCGCCTTCGATCGAGCCTAAATCGCTCGAAGCGGGCAAGGATCTGGAATACGTTGCTGTATTCGAAGTGTTCCCTGAGTTCACCGTTGCCGGTTTCGAAGGCATCACCGTTGAGCGCCTGAGCGCTGACGTTGCTGACGCTGACCTGGACAAAATGCTCGACATTCTGCGCAAGCAGAACACCCGTTTTGAAGTGGCTGATCGTGCTGCCGAGAACGAAGACCAACTGAACATCGATTTCGTTGGCAAGGTCGATGGCGAAGTGTTTGCAGGTGGCTCCGCCAAAGGTACTCAGCTGGTTCTGGGTTCCGGCCGCATGATCCCGGGCTTCGAAGAAGGCCTGGTGGGCGCTAAGGCGGGCGAAGAGCGCGTTCTGAACCTGACCTTCCCTGAGGACTATCAGAACCTGGATCTGGCGGGTAAAACCGCTGAGTTCACCGTGACGGTCAACACTGTTTCCGAGCCAAAGCTGCCTGAGTTGAACGAAGAGTTCTTCGCTCAATTCGGTATCAAGGAAAGCGGCATCGACGGCTTCCGCACCGAAGTTCGCAAGAACATGGAGCGTGAACTGCGTCAGGCGATCAAATCCAAGGTGAAAAATCAGGTAATGGACGGCCTGCTGGCCACCAACCCGATCGAAGTGCCTAAGGCCCTGCTGTCCAACGAAGTTGATCGTCTGCGCGTGCAGGCTGTTCAGCAGTTCGGTGGCAACATCAAGCCTGACCAACTGCCGGCCGAGCTGTTCGAAGAGCAAGCCAAGCGCCGCGTAGTGCTGGGTCTGATCGTGGCTGAAGTGGTCAAGCAGTTCGACCTCAAGCCTGACGATGCCCGTGTTCGTGAAATGATTCAGGAAATGGCTTCGGCGTACCAGGAGCCTGAGCAGGTCGTGTCGTGGTACTACAAGAACGACCAACAACTGAACGAGGTTCGTTCGGTTGTGCTGGAAGAACAAGTTGTGGATACTGTTCTGCAGAAAGCTAGCGTGACCGACAAATCGGTCTCTTACGAAGAAGCGGTCAAGCCGGTAGAAGCTCCAACAGCCGACTGATTGTTTTTGCGTTAAGAAGTGCACACCATAAGCCAGCTCTCGAGCTGGCTTATGCGTATTCAAGACATAACTATTTGGGAGTGACTGCAGAGCATGTTCCGTAATTCGTATATTCAGCAGAACTCTGATATCCAGGCCGCAGGCGGCCTGGTCCCGATGGTTGTCGAGCAATCTGCTCGTGGCGAACGCGCCTATGACATCTACTCGCGCCTGCTCAAGGAGCGAGTGATCTTTCTGGTTGGTCCGGTAGAGGACTACATGGCCAATCTGATCTGTGCGCAACTGCTGTTCCTTGAAGCGGAAAACCCGGACAAGGACATCCATCTCTATATCAACTCCCCGGGCGGTTCGGTGACAGCGGGCATGTCGATTTACGACACCATGCAGTTCATCAAACCCAACGTATCGACCACTTGCATCGGTCAGGCGTGCAGCATGGGCGCGTTCTTGTTGACCGCCGGTGCTCCAGGCAAGCGTTTCTGCCTGCCGAACTCGCGCGTGATGATTCACCAGCCACTGGGTGGTTTCCAGGGTCAGGCATCGGATATCGAAATCCATGCCAAGGAAATCCTCTTTATTCGCGAGCGCCTGAACACGCTGATGGCCAAGCACAGCGGTCGTACCCTTGAAGAAATCGAGCGCGATACCAATCGCGATAACTTCATGAGTGCAGAAGCTGCGAAGGAATACGGCTTGATCGATGAAGTGATCAACCAGCGCCCAGCTTAAAATAAGCAGCTCAAAATAGGCTTGGTCGGCGCGTCTGATCAGCGGCGGGCTTGAAAAAGCCCGCA